>SVGK01000007.1 GCA_015056395.1 Clostridiales bacterium | reverse complement strand
CGTGCGAGGTCTTCGACGTGTGCCGCATGGACATACGCCCCTGCACGGGCTGCGTGCGCTGCGGCTACGAGGGCCCATGCGTGCAGAAGGACGACGTGGAGAAGATACGCGCGCGCCTGCTCGAAAGCGACATGGTCGTGTTCGCCACGCCGCTGTACTACTACGGCATGACCGCGCAGCTCAAGGCGGTGGTGGACCGCTTCTGCGCCTACAACAGCAGCCTGAACGGCAGGCATCTGAAGTCCGCGCTGCTCACGGTGGCGTGGAACGCCGACGACTGGACGTTCGACGCGCTGACCGCGCACTACAGGACGCTCGTGCGCTACATACGCTTCAAGGACATGGGCATGGTGCTGGGCTACGGCTGCGGCACGCCGTCCATGACGCGCAACAGCGGCTGCCCGGAGGAGGCGTACAGGCTCGGAAGGGGCCTGTGAACGGCCTCCGCTCATAAGAACAAGCTGCCCCGCAGCGGCCTTCGAAGCCGTTGCGGGGCAGCTTGTATCATTTGTTGTGTCACAGCGTCCTGACCATCTGTATCTCGTCGCGTAGCGTGCCGTCGTCATAGCGAAAGGCGTTCGGTGTGCGGCCCGTCTGCATGAAGCCCGCCTTGCCGTAAAGCGAAAGCGCCCTCTCGTTCCCCTCCACCACGCCCAGCTCGACCTGCGCATAGCCCATGCGGGGCGCGAGGCGGCATGCGCGTTCGATCATCGCCGTGCCGAGGCCGAGTCCCCAGTACGCCCTCCTGATCGCGATGGCGAGGCTCGCGCGGTGCGCCGTGCGCCGGGGCTTGTCGGCGCCGTTCAGCGCGCAGTTGCCCGCGATCACGCCGTCGATCTCGGCAAGCATCATCATGCGCTTGCCGCTTTCAAGTATCGAGCAGAGCAGCCCTTCCTCGTCCTCGCGCGTATAGGTCCATTCGTCCGCACAGCGCAGCAGATACGCCGTCTCTTCGGACACCTCGCTGAGGAAGCGCAGCATGGCTTCCGCGTCCTCGGGCGCGGCAGGGCGCAGCGTGCATGCGCGCCCGTCCTTCAGAAGGACCGTCTCCACGGGAAAGATCATATCGTCCCCTCGCACTTCAGCAGCCCGATCACCGTCTCGACGTCCTCCATGCGCGTGTTCCAGCCCGTGGCCAGGCGCACCGCCGTGTGGTCCTCGTCGACCGTCTCCCAGAAGCTCATCTCGATACGAGGCTTCAGCCTTTCGTACCGCGCGTTGTCCAGCACGGCGAACACCTGATTGGTCGGCGCCTCGATGAACTGCGGTATGCCGCAGGCCTTCAGCCCCGCGCGCAGCCTGTCGGCGGCACGTATCGCGCCCTCGCCTATGCGCAGATAGAGCCCGTCCTCGAAGAGCGCCTCGTACTGCACGCCCAGCAGCCGCCCCTTGGCCAGCAGCGCCCCGCGCTTCTTCATCAGCGTGAAGAAGTGCGGCGCGATATCCGCGTCCGGGAACACCACCGCCTCGCCCATCAGCGCGCCGCACTTCGTGCCGCCGATGAAAAAGGCGTCCGTGAGCCGCGCCAGGTCGGGCAGCGTCACGTCGTTTTCGGGGCAGGCCAGCGCGTAGGCCAGCCTTGCGCCGTCGACATAGAGCTTCATGCCGTATCCGCGGCACGCCGCGGACAGCTCATTCAGCTCTTCAAGCGTATAGAGCGTGCCGTATTCCGTGGGCTGCGAGATGTAGACCATGCCTGGCATCACCGTGTGCTCCCTGTTGCCGTCCGCCTGCCAGCGCGCCGCCAGCGCGCGCACGTCCTTCGCGGACAGCTTGCCCACCGTCTCGGGCAGCGTGAGCACCTTGTGCCCGCAGCCCTCGATCGCGCCCGCCTCGTGTGTGGCGATGTGTCCCGTCTCCGCGGCCACCACGCCCTGCCACGGCATGAGCAGCTGGTCGATCACGCACAGGTTCGCCTGCGTGCCGCCAACCAGGAAGTGGACGGCGGCGCCCTCGCATGCGCAGGCGTCGCGTATCAGCGCGCGCGCGCGTTCGCAGTGCCGGTCCGTGCCGTAGCCCTCCGAGGGCTCGAGATTGGTCTCCAGAAGCCGCCGCATCAGCGTCGGGTGCGCGCCCTCCATGTAGTCCGATGCGAACCAGAGCTTGTCCATGCGCATTCACTCTCCCCAGTCGAATATGAACGTATAAAGGCCCCGGCTGACCGCCTGGACCGGTCGGAACGAAAGCAGCGTCCTGCCGTCCTGCAGCGCGCGCGCCGATACGTCCATGCCGCCCTCCCATGTGAGCCGCATGCGTCCGAAGCGCACCGCCGTGGCGAACACGCTGGGCTTCACGCCGCAGACAAAGCGGAACTCGATATCCTCGGGCAGCTTGAGCGCCACGGCGTCCACCCAGCGTATCGAGCGCTCGTCGCGCGACACCACCAGCGTGCGCTGCAGCGAGCGCAGCCCGCACGCCTCCGGGTACGCCTGCGTCATGTCTATCGAAAGCATGTCGCGGGTGTCCATGGCCTCAAGCGTGCAGGGGCACGCGCCCTCGACCTGCTTGAGCCCGCCGATCAGCGGCACGCTGAACGTCCCGTCGCCGCCGTTCAGCAGCGGCAGCCCGTCCGTGAACAGCCTCACGTCGCCCGCGTTGCCATGGCCCGCCGCGCCGTTCATGGCGCACAGGAAGTCCGGCGTGCGCACGAGCATGCGCAGCCCGTCGCGGCTGGCGCCGGCGCGCAGGCGCGGCGGGTCCGCCTTGACGGCCTCCATCTGTGCGCGTGCGCCGCCGGCCGTGAGCCTGCCGGTCACGTTCACGGGCGGCATGGGCTTGATCCTGCCCAGATAGGCCCCCAGGCGGCAGGCGGCGCGGTCGCCGCAGCGCTCGCCCAGGCGGTATATGTCCGCGCCGGACAGCCCGCGCTCCGTGCCCGTGCCGGCGGGATCCAGGAAGCGGTCGGCCTCCACCCACGCGCACATGAGCTCGTCCAGCCCGTCCTCCAGCGGCAGCGCCGCCTCAAAGCCCAGCGCGTCCGCCACGTCGTTGAGCGCGGTCAGCCCGTCCACGAGCTCCCTGAGCGGCTTGAGCGCGGCGGGGCGCGCAAAGAAGGCGTCCAGGCCCTTGAGCAGCGGGCGCGTGACGCGGGCAAAGCGCGCCGCGTCGGTCTCGACCAGCGCCGCCGCCATCAGAAGATCGCACAGCACCGTCAGGGCCGCGGTCCCCTCGCCGCGCAGGAACGGATAATCCTCCTGCGCCATCGCGGGCGAGAGCAGGCGGCGGCGTATCTCGCCGCGCACGGTCGCCACGGCCGCCGGCGCGAGCTTGTCGCCCATCAGGCGCACCGTCCATGCAAGCAGCGCGCCCGTCTCCGCGGCGAAGCGGTCTATGGCGGGACGCCCCGGCTCGTCGAACGCCTGACCGTCCGCGTTGTCCGACCAGCGCAGCTCCTCGCACAGTGCGGCGATCAGGTCGCCGGCGCGCGTGGCGTCCACATCCTCCGCACTACACAGCATCGCCATGAGCGCCGCGCGCTCCGTGAGCCTCACGCGCATATAGCGGCCCGGCTGCTCCATGCGCTCGGAAAGCGGCATGTACGCATTCTCCGTCAGGGGAAGGCCTCCTTCGTCCGCGGCCCACGGCGCGGCCTGGGGCCTGAAGCCCGGCCCGCCGAACACAGCCAGCAGGCGCACATATTCATCCTGGAACATAGGGCCCTCCTCCCCCCGAAGTCGCGCGCTTCACCGAAGCGCCCGCATGAACACGTACGTTCCCACGCTCACCGCCACGGCGAGGTTGAGCGAGTCGATCTCGTCGCTCTGCGGTATCAATACGCTTTGCCCCATCTGCGAAAACGCGTGCGGCAGGCCCGTCGCCTCGTTGCCGAACACCAGCGTGAACGGAGGCTTCGCCGTTTGGGCGGCCTCGTCCAGCGGCACCGCGCCGTCCAGCATGAACGGATAGAGCGGCCTGTTTGGATAGAGCGCGCGGTATTCGTCGAACGTGTCGAACGTGTGCACGCGCATCTTGTAGAACGCGCCCATCGACGCGCGCAGCACGTGCGGGTCGAACACGTCCACGCAGGGGCGTATCAGCGCCACATCCGTGACGCCGAAGCCCATCAGCGACCGAAGCGCCGTGCCGACGTTGCCGTTGTCCGAGATCTGCGCCAGCACCACGTGGCACTTCGTTTCATCCAATGCGGATTCGAACTTCTCGAACACCAGCCCCGCGTAGCAGTTGTCCTTTTTGGATTCGCGCCTGAGCACGCGCTCGGCCATCTCCTCGCGCACGCCCAGTTCGGCGCAGCGGCGGCGCAGCTTCTCGACGCCCTCGCTCCCCAGCCCGTCCGGGTGGAGCAGCAGCCTGCGCGCCCTGTCCGGGCGCGCATCAAGCAGCATATGCGCCGGAAACAGTCCCAGCGCATAGCTGTAATCGAGCTTTCTTGAATACGGTTCGAGTTTCGGCATATCGCGGTCCCTTTTTATCGTCAGCTGATCACGTGTATGTCCATCTGCGGATAGGGTATGTCCAGCCCCGCTTCGTCCAGCGCGCGCTTGACGCCCTCGGTCAGCGCCCACTTCGCAGCGAGGAAGTCCTCCTTCCTGACCCAGGCGCGCAGCGTGAACTTGAGGGCGCTGTCCCCCATCTCCGTCATGGGCGCCTGCGGCGCGGGGTCGGTCAGCACGCCCTCCGTGTTCTCCGCCACGTCCAAAAGCACCTTGCGCACGCGCGCGGGGTCCGAACGATAGCCTACGGAGCAGGGGATCTCGACCATGCGCACCGGCTGCGACGAGCAGTTGATCATGGTCGAATTCGTGATCGTGCCGTTGGGCAAAAGCACCGTGCGGTTGTCCGCGGTCACGATGGTGGTGTAGAACGCAGAGATCTGCCTGACCGTGCCCTCATAGCTGCCCACGACGATGTAATCGCCCACGACGAAGGGCCTGTTCACCAGTATCATCAGCCCGCCCGCCACATTGCTGAGCGTGCCCTGGGTGGCCAGGCTGACTGCCACGCCCAGCGAGCCGAACAGCGTGATGAACACAGTGCCCGGCACGCCCAGCCTGAGCGCGGCACAGGCGATCACCGCCGCGCGCAGCACGAACAGCAGCGTGCTGGATATGAAGCTGCGCGTGTTCGGCTCGAAATGCTCGAACAGCGGGTTGTGCACCGCCTTGTCCGCGACCCATCTGGAAAGCTTCAGCCCCACGGCCAGTATCGCTATGGCGATGATCAGGTCCGTGCCGAACTTCAGGCTCCCGCTCCTGAGCCAGTCCATGAGCTCTTCCACGCGCGCCTCACCTCCATCCCGTCAGGTATCGTTGTAGCGTATCCATCCGCGCATGTAGTCGCGCAGCGCCTTGCTGTGCGTCTCCATGGGGTAGTGGCCGGCGGATTTGAGCGTGTGCACCTCGGCGTCCGGCAGCCGCGCGCGCACCGCGGTGAGCTGCTTTTCGTCCATCAGCGGATCCTTGTTGCCGTACACCACCATCGTGGGACAAAAGCCCATGTCGTCCCCCGCCTCCGCGTGCGCGTGCGCGACCATGCGCGCGAAGTTCGTGCGCACGCCGCGCTGCAAAAGCGGCTTGCGCATGCGGTCCAGAACGTAGTCGTCGAGCTTCTGCACGGACCATGCGTCCATGAACGCCTGGAAGCGCTCCTTTGAGGAAACGACCTCGTCGAACTGCGCCTGCAGCGACTTGACGCCGCGCACGGGCGGATCCAGCATCAGAAGCGGGCTTATGAACATCTGCGTCTTCACGGAATCCGGCGCCTGGTTGAGCATGCGCAGGAGCGTCGCGCAGGCAGTGCCGTGCCCCGCAAGGTGCCACATGGACATGGGGCTGCCCGTCTCGCGGTCGACCTCGTCCAGTATGCCCCAGAGTATGCTCGCGCGGATCTCGTGGCCCTGCGGCACGTCCGCCTCGCTCAGGCTCTTCCCGAAGCCCGGCAGGTCGCACGTGACGGTCAGGCAGCCCATCTGGTCCAGCTCCGGCAGCAGCTTTCTCCAGTTGAACGTGGTCATCAGCGGCGATCCCAGCAGCAGCACCCTGTTCGTCAGGGGCGCTTCCGGCAGGTGGACGTGATAGTGCACGCGTATGCCCCTGAACGAGAGGAACTGGCTTCCCTCTGCCACACACACCCCTCCTATTTTAGCATGGATCCATTGTAGCACAACGGGGGCGCATATGCAATGAAGAGACGGCGCGGGGGCATTACATATGTATGAAGTTTCGTTGACAGAGGAAATGCTGCGATGGCATTCAGGCTGTTTGCGCATTGTAAAATTTATTAATTCCATATGCATACGTTTCTATTTTGGTCTGTTTGTGTTATAATAAATGTATCTATTTGTTCAAAGGAGGCATCCACATGAAACGCATAGTAGTGCGCATACTGTTGCTCATTCTGGCGCTTGCGGCGCTGCTGGGCGTGACGGCGCTGGCCGCCACCACGATCACAGCGGGCAGCACGAAGACGGTGAACATCACCACGGGCGGACAGGAGGTCGAATTCACGTTCACGCCCGCGGCCACGGCCGGCTACTCGTTTTACTCGGATGGAACATACGACACCTACTGCACGCTGTACGACGCAAGCGGAAATGTGATCGAAACAAACGACGACGGCGGCGAGGAGCGGAATTTCCTCATAAAGCGAAAGTTCACGGCCAACGAGCGCTATACCTTCAAAGCGCGCATGTACTCCTCCAGCGCCACCGGCTCGTTCTCCGTCAAGCTGGAGCGATACAATGGCCTGGTCTCCGCCACGGCGGTCAAGAGCAGCTTTGACGTACGCCCCAACAGGACCGCGACGCTCGAAGTCAACGCCGTGTGCACGTCCGGAAGCCTGACCTATGCCTGGTACGGCACGACGAACAGCTCCTCCTCCGGCAGCGACAGCTATACGCTGATCAGCGGCGCGACCGGTAGCAGATACACGACGCCTGCCCTTAAGCGAAGTGAGCGGTATTATTGCCGCGTCACCGACGAGAACGGCATCAGCATCGACGTAAGCTTCTGGGTCAGCATCGACAACGACTTCGAAACAGAGATACTGGGCTCGGGCACGCTGTACGTCGATCTGTACGACACGGCGGAGCTTGAGGTATGGGCGAATTGCTACACCGGAAGCCTCCACTACCAATGGTATGTTTCGACGTACGACGCAACATCCAAAAAATGGTCCGGTGACACGCTGCTCAGTGGAAAGACCTCGAAAAGCATCTCGATCACTGTCACGACCAATTCGAGCTACCGTTGCGATGTTTCCGATGACTACGGAGCTTCGCGATCCCGGTACTTTTCTGTTCATGTCGACAACAGGTTCAGCACCGTGGCTGTGAGCAGGGAGACCCAGACCGTTGCGCTGAACAGCGCTGCAGACCTGATCGTGTCCGCTTCCTGCCAGCACGGTTCTCTGCACTATGAGTGGAAGGTGAAGGATGTAAACTGGGACACCGTCGAGGGCATAAGTTCCTCCACGAACGTACTCCACATACCCAAGGTCCAGGGATACCTGTATATCACGTGCGAGATATACGATGACTACGGCAATTCGGAATCCTACTACTTCGACGTATATGTCGACAACGCTCTGACCGCAAAGGCAAAGGGGAACACGAGCTTCACCGTGACACCGGAAGGTACGTTGAAGCTGGCGGTCGAAGCCTCATGTGCCAAGGGCGCTCTCACGTATAAGTGGTGTCAGGTCGAAGAGGAAGAATATGATGAGGGGTACTGGGACTACTGGGAGATGGAGGAGACCACCACACCGAGCTATACGGTCCCGCAGGATTACCTCTATACCGGTAAGTATCTGTGCATCGTATGCGACCAATACGGCGACGAAGCGTGGGTATTCTTCACCGTGTTCGTCGACAGCGGCCTGACTGCAAAGGCCAGCGGGAGCACTACCGTCAGCGTGACGAGCGGCGGCTCCGTGACGCTCAAGGTCACCGCGAGTGTCGATTACGGAGAGATCGACTACTACTGGAATTATGGCGGAGGCTCTGACCCTTCGATCACACTTCACGATGTCACTTCGAACCGTCACGTCATTTGTGATGTGTGGGATGAATACGGCAACTCGATCGTGGTCCCGTTCAATGTAAAAGTCTCAACGTATCCCACGTTGCCGCTTAACGAATGGGTCAGCATTTATACCGATGATCCTTATCTTTGCTCCTTTAAACCCACAAAGACCGGCTACTACATGCTCGATAACAGAAACGGAGGCGCCGAAGTCACTCTCTATGACTCGTCATGGAACGAAGTGGATCATAGCTATTACGATCCGCTCGTCAGCCGACTGACTGCAAACAAGCAGTATTACTTTGATTTGCTTTGCACAGAAGACACCGAAACCGAAGTGCTGCTGGTCGAACTCTTCCAGGACGACGAAGCCCGGCATATAAACCTGAAAGTCGGCCAGACAGTCATGCTCCCGCAAATGCTCGACCTGGCCGATTATTCGGAGTACATGTGCCTGATCTCTGAGGACGAGAGCGTCGTGAGCGTGTACGAAGGCAGGCTCACCGCGGAGAAGACCGGCACGGCCACCGTGTGGCTGGTGGATGAACTCATCATGAGCAAGTATGAGATCTCCGTATACAGCGCCTCCGCAGGCCTCACGCTGCCCGCAGCGCTTGAGACCGTCGAAGCGAACGCCTTCAGCGGCGACAAGGCCACGCATTTCGTCACGCTCTATCCGTCCGTAAAGTCCGTGACGTCCGGCGCGTTCGCCAACACGGACTTGAAGCAGCTGGCCATATACGGCGCGGGCACGCAGCTGAACGCGAACGCCCTGAGCGGCAGCACGCCCACGATACTCTGCCCGTTCAACAGCGCTGCCGTCGACTGGGCGAAGAGCAAAGGGTATGATGACATTGTATTCATCTACGATTGGCGGTACGATCCGTATTATTGATGCGGGACCTTTCCGCGCGGCATGAGGTCCGGGCGGGGATCGTGTGCCATGGACAGCGCACCTGCGTGAACGCCGCGGTATCGCATCGTGTCGACAGCCTGCTCCGAAGGGGCAGGCTGTCGGCTTCTATGGAATGATGATTTGGGGATATGGCGGCCTGGAGACCGCCGCTACGGAGATGGCCCGGGGATGCTGCGATGTTTCATGGGCCGTGGCAGGCTTCGCCGCACTAAAGCCGCATCATGCGCATCCTCCTCATCCCCATCCGGTCCTCCCCCTCTTTTTCACGCAACAATCACGAATACACACCATCTCGCGCCTTGATTCGACATGCCGTACCATGCTACAATGATACATCATCACATTTTGTGGGGGGACGGATACGAAATGGCCGAATACAAGCGCAGATGGGGCGACCGACGCGATGGGCGCCGCGTGAAGGCCGCGGGCCTGCAGACCGTGATGGGCTACATACTGCCCAAGCGCACGGAATGCGAGGTGTACCTGCACGACGTGATCGACGCCACGGCGCTGGTCGAATACCTTCAGAAAAAAAACGCGGAACACCCGGACTACAAGTCCACGGTGTTCCACTGCGCGGTGCTCGCCATCGCGCGCATGATCAACGAGCGGCCCAAGATGAACCGCTTCATACAGGGCTACCGCATGTACGAGCGCTATGAGATCAGCATGAGCTTCGTCGTCAAGCGCCGCTTTGCCGACCAGGGCGAGGAATCGCTGATGGTCGTGGTGCCCCGCGACGACGAGACCCTGGACACGCTGAGCAGGAAGATCCACGGCGACGTGCAGAAGACCCGCCAGAGCGAGCATTCGACCGGCGGCATCGACTCGATCATCGACGGTTTTGCGAAGATACCGCGCCCGATACTGATGGTCGCGCTCAAGATCGTCAGGTGGCTGGACTTCTGGGGCAAGAACCTGAAGGTGCTCACGGACGGCGACCCCAACTACACCACGGTGCTGCTGAGCAACTTGGGCTCCATACACTGCCCTTCGGTCTATCACCATCTGAACAACTACGGCACCAACTCGCTGATGGTCACCATAGGCACGCTGCACAAGGAGGAGATGCTCATGCCCGACGGCACGAAGCAGATCCGCGACGTGATCGACCTGGGCGCGACGCTGGACGAGCGCATCGCCGACGGCTTCTACTTCGCGCGCAGCCTGAAGCTGGTCAAGCACATATTCGCCCATCCGGAGCTTCTGGACAGGCCCTTTGCCGAGCCCAGCGGCTTCACGTTCGAATGACCTGCTCTATCGCCTTCACGACCGCCTCCAGCCCAGCCTGATCCCGTTCGGTGAAGCGCGCCAGTTTGGGGCTGTCCAGGTCCATCACGGCGATCACCTGTCCGTCCCTGTGTATGGGTATCACGATCTCGGAATTGGACGCGCTGTCGCAGGCGATGTGCCCGGGGAAGCTGTGCACGTCCTCCACGCGCTGCGTCCTGTCCTGCGCCCAGGCTGTGCCGCACACGCCGCGGCCCTTCTCGATGTGTATGCACGCCACCTTCCCCTGGAAGGGGCCCAGCGCGAGCCTTCCGCTGCGCACGATGTAGAAGCCCGCCCAGTTGAGATCCTCAAGAGACTCCATGATCAGCGCGGAGACGTTCGAAAACAGCGAGAACATCCAGGCCTCCTCCTCGCCCAGCGCGGCAGCCTGCTTCACAAGCGTATCATAATCCATAGGTTCGATCCTCCATATGCCTCTTTGCTGCGTACATTATAGCGCAAAACCATGCCTTTGCGCAAGCCCCGCCGCAGCGCGATATAAAAGCGATCCGCATAAGCGCGTCCTCTGACGCACCTGTCGGATCGCTTTTGTCGCCTGCCAGCCTTTCAATGGCGGCCCTTCTTCCAGTCGTACAGCGCGGTGGCGATGTTGATGGCCTGGTCCGAGCAGCGCTCCAGATCCGTGCACATGTCGGTGAATATCACGCCGGCCAGCGGATCGCACGCCTCGACCATCAGCCTGTCGATGTGGTTCTGTATGTAGTGCTCCTGCATGTCGTCCACGCGCTGCTCCAGCGCCTCCGCCTGCGCCAGCAGGTCGAAGCGCTCCTCCTCGAACACGCGCACGGAGATGTCCAATGTCTCCAGCACCGCGTCCGCCATCGCGCGCAGCTCCGCCGTGCCGATCTCGGAGATCTTTACATTCGCCTGCTGCAGCCGCCTTGCGAACTCGGTGATGTTCACCGCGTGGTCGCTCACGCGCTCGAAGTTCGAGGTCACGCGCACCATGCGGGACAGGCGGAACGTGTCGTGGTCGGACATCTGCTTGCTGTTCAGCTCGACCAGCTTGTCGCTTATCGTGTGGTCCAGGAAGTCCACCGTCTCCTCCGTCTCGAGCACCTTTTGATACAGCTCTTCCTTCGTCGGATCGAAGAAGTAGTCGATCGCCGCGGCCAGGTTGTCGCGCGCCATCTCGCCCATGCGGTCGACCTCGAGCATCGCCTGCTTGAGCGCCACCACGGGCACGCTCTTTTCGATGTCGACCATGTAGATCAGGCGGCGCTCCTCCGCCTGGCGCTTCTCGCTGTCCACAAGCGGTATCGTGCGCATGGCGAGGGAGACGATCAGGTCGGAGAAGGGCAGCATCACGATCACGGCGAACACGGCGAATATCGTGTGCGTGTTCGCGATCTGTCGGCCCACGTCGTTGGGCGAAAGCCCCTTGATGAACGAAAGCGCCTGCGGGAATATCCCGATCACGCACATGAGCAGCGCGGCGCGAAACAGGTTAAAGTACAGGTTCAGGAGCGCCGTGCGCTTGCCGTTGCGGCCCGTTGTGAGCGAGGCCAGCAGGTTCGGCATCACCGAGCCGACCGCCGCGCCGATCACCAGATAGACGCACTGCTCATATGTCAGCAGCCCTTCCACCGCGAACGCCTGGAATATGACCACGGACGATGAAGAGCTCTGCAGCAGTCCCGTGAACGCTATGCCGAACAGCACCGCCGCGAACGGGTTCGAAAGGGCCGAAAGCGTGCTCACGAACGCCGGGCTGCTCGAAAGCGGCGCGATGGACGTCTTGATCATGCCCACGCCCACGAACAGCATGCCGAAGCCAAGTATGATGCTGCCTATGTGCTTGACGAGAGGTTTCTTGATGAAAAGCTCCATCACACAGCCCGCGAACAGCAAAAACGGCGCGAAGGCCGTCAGGTTGAACGCCGTGATCTGCGCCGTGACGGTGGTACCGATGTTCGCGCCCATGATCACGCCGATCGCCTGCGCCAGCGCCATCAGTCCCGAGTTGACGAAGCCTATGACCATCATGTCCGTGGCGGACGAGCTCTGTATCAGCATGGTCACCACGATGCCGATCAGCACCGCGGAGTACTTGTTCGAGGTCACGTGCTCCAGTATGCCGCGCAGCTGGTCGCCCGCCGCGTTCTTGAGCCCCGACGACATGATCGTCATGCCGTAGAGGAACAGCCCGACGCCGCCCGACAGCGCTATGATATCCCAAATCTGCATAGATCCTCTCCTGTGCGGCGCGCATACGCCGCCCTCATGATCATACCGCTGTCATTATAGACCGCGCGCCGGTTCGAATCAACGTCTTTATGCCGACGCGCGCGGGAATTGTAGAATAATTGTGCATTATATGCGTATTAGTTTCCGTGATATACAAAAGGCATAAGGTCACAGCGCGTCGAGCGCGCGGGCCATCTCCGCGATGATCTCGTCCGGATCCTCAAGGCCTATCGAGAAGCGCAGCTGCCCCATCGTGATGCCCGCCTTCTCAAGCGCCTCCGGCGTGTAGAAGCGGTGGCTGGTCTTCGCCGGATAGGAAAGCGTCGTCGCCGTGCCCGCGAGGCTCGGCACATACTTGATGCTCTCGAGCGCGGCGACGAAGTCCGTCGCCGCGCGCTCGCCGCCTGCCAGGTCGACAGTCAGCATGCCGCCGTACAGGCCGTCTCTGAACTGCGCCTGCGCGCGGGCGTGGTCCGGGCTGGACGCAAGGCCGGGATAGTATACCTTCTCGACCTTCGGATGCTCCTCCAGAAACCGTGCGACCCTGAGCGCGTTCTGCGAATGCCTCGTCACGCGCAGCTGTAGCGTGCGCAGGCTGCGCGCCAGCAGCCAGCAGTCCTGCGCGCCCGACACCGCGCCGTAGAGCACGAGCTTAGGCCTTATGCGCTCGATCAGGTCGCGGCTGCCCACGGCCGCGCCGGACACGATGTCGCTGTGCCCGCCCAGGTACTTCGTCGCGCTGTACAGCACCAGGTCCGCGCCGAGCGAAATGGGCTGCGCGACAACGGGCGTGGCGAATGTGTTGTCGACCAGCAGCGGCAGGCCGTGCGCGTGCGCGATCGACGAGATCCTGCGCAGGTCCGGCACCTCCAAAAGCGGGTTGCACAAGGTCTCCGTGTAGATGAGCTTCGTCTCGGGCCGCAGCGCCGCCTCGACATCCTCCCTGAGGAGATCGACGAACGTCACCCGGACGCCCAGGCGCCTGAGCTCCTTCTCGAGGAAGTCGCGCACGCCGCCGTACAGCACGGGGCTTGCCACGATATGGTCGCCCGCCTGCACCAGCGAGAGTATGCTCAGCGTGATGGCCGCCATGCCGGACGAGAACACCAGCGCGTCCTCCCCACCGTCCGCGGCGGACAGTATCTCCGCCACGGCGTCCGCGTTCGGGTGCCGCATGCGGGAATAGATATAGCCTTCGGCCTCGTGCTCGTATATGGCGTCGACCGAGGGCACGTCGTCGAACGCGAACACGCTGGTCATGTACACGGGCAGCGCCTCGGGCACCGCGGCATGATCCTTCATCCTCTTGGCGAACTGGCCGTCGCCGGTGTGCAGCAGCGCCTGAGACAGGCTCCTGGCATCGCTCATGGAAACCATCCTTTCCTGACCGGGTCGATACTTGTTGAAAGCGTGCGGATATCACACAAACTGCATTGCCTGTTCCGGGCGGATATGGTACAATCTCCGGTGAAGACCTGTCACGGAGGTATGTATGATCCGCATACTCTTTATCTGCCACGGCAACATCTGCCGCTCCGCCGCCGCGGAGATGATACTCACACAGATGGCGAAGGAGCGCGGCATCCTGAAGCGCCTGACGATCGACTCCGCCGCCACGTCCACGGAGGAGATCGGCAACGACGTCTATCCGCCCATGAAGCGCGCGCTGCACGCGCACGGCATACGCTGCCTCGACCACAGCGCGCGGCAGATCACGAGCCGCGATTATGACGAATATGACCTGCTGATCGGCATGGACCGCGAGAACCTGCGGAACATGCGCCGGCTCTGGCCCGACGATCCCGACGGCAAGCTGCACACCATGATGGAATACGCCGGAAGGCCCGGCGCACAGGTCGCGGACCCCTGGTACACGCGCGACTTCGAGGCGACGATACGCGACGTGACCGAGGGCTGCGAGGGGCTCATAGTGTCCCTCGGCCTGTAGGTGCGTCAGAGCGCGCCGAAGCGTTCGATCGCCGCGGCCGCGCCCTCGTGGTCGCAGTCGTACGTGACATAGTCCGCCGCCGCTCTCACGGATGCGATGGCGTTGCCCATCGCCACGGACCGGCCCGCGGCCCGCATGAGGTCCACGTCGTTGCCGCCGTCGCCTATCGCCATGGCGCTTTCGAGGGGCAGGCCGAGATGATCGCACAGCGCCCTGAGCCCCGCTCCCTTCGTCGCGCCCTCGGGCGATATCTCATAGCCCGTGCCGAGCGAGTCGATGCGCTGCACGGGCAGCGTCTCCGTCTCCGCGCCGAAGCGCGCCTTGTCCTGAGAGTGCGCAAAGTACGCGTTGATCTTCTCGACCTGGTCCATGCGGGGCCGGCAGAGCGCCAGCGCATCGTCTATGAAGCGCGAACCGGCGCGGAACACGGGCATGTAATCCTGCACGTGCCACCGGGACAGGTCGCTGTCGGGCGCGCACTGCATGTGCGAGACATTGTCCACGAACACCTGCGGTAGCGCGTCGTATCCCCTGAGGCGCGTCAGTATGTCCTCTGCAGCCGCAGCGGGCAGCGTGCGCTGCGCTATGGCGCGCCCGGCGCGCACATCGTACACGCACGCGCCGTTCTCGCCTATGACGTAGCGCACCATGTCGAGCGACAGCAGATGCTCCCTGAGCTCCGAAAGGCACCGCCCCGTGCACAGCGCCAGCGTGATGCCCCTTTCCGCCGCACGCGCGAGCACGCCGCGCGTGTGCCGGGTCGTCTCGTGCGCCGAGTTGAGCAGGGTCCCGTCCATGTCCATCGCGATCAGCCTGATACTGCCCATGGCGTTTTGAACCTCCGTTTTCCGCGCCTATTATACCGCCTGTGGCGCGCATCCACAAGGCAAGGCGTGTGAAATTCATTACCGGCTATGGTAATTTGTATAAACATGTGCTATAATGAAAATGGGATTTTGTCAAAGGGGGATCGCGGAGATGAAGACAGCCGTCGTAGGCACCGTATTCGTGGATGTCAAGGGCTTTTCACAGGTCCCGTACGTTCCCACGGGCACCAATCCGGGCCGCGTGGAGATCATGCACGGCGGCGTCAGCCGCAACGTCTGCGAGAACTTCGGACAGCAGGGCATGCAGGCTTCCTTCATCAGCATGACGGACAACACGGCGCTGGGCCGCGACGTGCGCGACAAGCTCGCGCGCCTGGATGTCGACCTGAAGCACACGATCTATGCCGAGGACGGCATGGGCATGTGGATGGCGATACTCGACCAGCGCGGCGACCTGGTGGGCTCCATATCGAAGCAGCCGAACTTCGCGGCGCTCGAGGACTATCTCGACGAAAACATCGACAAGGCGCTCGAGGACTGCGGCGCGGTCGTGCTCGAGATCGACACCACCGAGCGCATCGCGCAGACGGTGCTGGACGCCGCCGAGCGCCTCTCCAAGCCCGTATACGTGATCACGGCGAACATGGTCGTCATCATGCGGCGGCCCGAATTTCTGCGCCGCGTACGCTGCTTCATATGCAACGAGATTGAGGCGGGCAAGCTGATGGGCGCGGACCTGTCCGACAAGACGCCTGAAGAGATGAAGGCCGTGCTGGCGGACGCGATGGCGCGCTACGGCATAGCCTCCATGGTCATCACGATGGGCGGCCGGGGCGCTGTATACTGCGATGTGGACGGCGCGCCGGGCTACGTCGAGGCGATACCCAGCCGCGTGGTGGATTCCACCGGCGCGGGCGACGCGTTCTTCTCCGGCACCGTGATGGCCCTAAACAGCGGCCTGCCCCTTGAAAAGGCCGTGCGCATAGGCACGCGCCTGGCCAGCGCGACGCTGGCCAGCAAGACGAGCTGCTGCGGCAAGCTGGAGGGACTTTTCGACATCGGCTGACACGAAAGGGAGTGTTTCCCATGGACTTTTCCGCTCTGAGCCAATATCTCGACCGCCTCACCCCCGACAGGGTGCCCGGCGTAGACCTTGAGATACGCATGGGATACGAGCCGATCTACCGCCATGCCGCCGGCACGGGACGCGAGGGCCGGCCCGTGCGGGGAGACGAGATCTACTGGCTGTATTCCGCGACCAAGGTGTTCACCGCGACGGCCGCCATGCAGATGTATGAGCGCGGGGCCTACACGCTCGACACGCCCGTCTCGGAATTCCTGCCGGAATACGCGCATCTCACGGTGCGCGACGGCGACACGGTGCGTCCCGCGCGCACGGTCATGACCGTGGGCCACCTGCTGACCATGCAGGGCGGGCTGGATTACGAGCTGGGCGCGCCGGAGATCGCCAAAGCGCGCGCGGCGCTGGGCAGGGACGGGTCCACGCGGGACATGGTCGCCGCATTCGCGGCGCGTCCGCTCTCGTTCGACCCGGGCACGCATTTCCAGTACAGCCTCTGCCACGACGTGCTGGCCGCCGTGATCGAACAGGCGTCAGGGCTGAAGTACGAGAAATATCTCAGGAAGAACATATTCGGTCCGCTGGGCATAGAGTCCATGACGATGCACCCGACCGACGCGCACTTCAGCCGCATGCCCGCGCGCTACGCCTGGCAGCCGGAGGAGGCCCGCTGCAAGCCGATCGAGATATTCCACAACGACTACCGCCTGACGGACGCCTATGAAAGCGGCGGTGCGGGACTGGTGGGCAGCCTGGACGACTACATCCGCCTGCCGGAGGCGCTGGCCAACGGCGGCGTGGGGCGCACGGGCGAACGCATACTGAAACCGGAGACCATAGCGCTGATGCGCACGGACCAGCTGTCGGGCGCCTCCAGGGCGGACTTCGACGCGATGGGGCGCACCGGCTACAGCTACGCCTGCGGCGTGCGCACGATGGTCGACAACGCACACGCGAAGAGCCCGCTGGGCGAGTTCGGCTGGGACAGCGCCGCCGGCGCGTGGATCATGGTCGATGCCGAAAGGAAGCTCTCGGCGGTGTTCATGATGCACGTGCTGTCCTGCGGGCCTGCGTATGACGAATACCACCCCGCCATACGCGACCTGATCTACGAAGGGATCGATGCCGGCCAAGGCCGGTGATATATAAGGAGGAACACACTATGAGGAAATGGATGTGCGCGCTCATCGCGCTGGCGCTGTTCGCCGCGGCGCCCATGGCCCTGGCGCTGGACGTGGACATGGATGACATCCAGCTCCAGCTGAGCCAGGCGGAGATCGACTACCTCAACTCGCTGATCGAGGACGGCCTGCCGGAGTTCGGCTTCATCGTGGTCGAATGGCCCGATGAGGAGACCCCGCTGACGCTGACCACGCACGAGATCTGCACTACCTGGAAGGTCAACGCCGTGAACATGGACGGCAACGTGATCGACGCCTCCAACATGGGTCTGAGCAAGGAAGCGAAGTTCGGCGGCTACAACAAGTTCGAGTACACCTCGGACGGCAAGACCGTGGCGGGCACGTGGAAGCAGGAGGACACCGAAGAGGTGTTCGTGACGCTGGACGACGGCGGCGAGATGCTTTTCGCGTTCAATTACGACCACGACCTGGAGCTGGTGGACGGCACGACCACCTACGTATTCAGGAGGGTCGACTATCCCTACGACGGCAGGTGAGCAGACACCGGGATGACGCGGAGGGCGCCGATAAGGCGCCCTCCGCGTCGTGTTTATGTCGGGGAACTCCAACATGCGGCGTTTCGAAGGATTGCAAGAGGGGAAAGGTTATGGTGTGGAGGAGAAGGGGCGGCGCGGGAGTGTATACGGAGTACGAACGCATTCGCGGCTGGCGCGATGTATTGACATCGTTCGCTTTCACGCCTATAATGGATTTGGAAGATACAGACGGGAGATGTGTTTGCATGAGTACCACGAACATCAACGTCCGCATAGACAGCGATCTGAAATTGCAGGCAGAATCCCTGTTTTCGGATCTGGGCATGAACATGTCCACGGCCATCACCATGTTTTTGAAGAGCGCCGTAGCCCACGACGGCTTGCCGTTCGAGGTAAAAAGGGCTCAGCCGAACGCCGAAACGCGGCAGGCGCTTGCTGAATATGAGGAGATGAAGCGGGACCCCGCAGCCTATAAGAGATATGATTCCTTCGATGAAGCGCTGAGAGAGGTCCTTCAGGATGCTTAAGATCGTATTGTCGAATCGCTTCAGAAAGGACTTGAAGCTTGCGCAAAAACGAGGATCGGATATCAGCATGCTCAGAAATGTCGTGAATACGCTGGCCAGCGGCGGAAAGCTTGAGGCAAAGCATCGCGATCACGATCTGAGCGGAGATTATGCAGGTTTTCGCGAGTGTCATGTGCAACCGGACTGGCTTCTGGTCTATCGGATCGAACAGGAAGAGCTCGAGCTCTTCCTGTTCCGTACGGGCACGCATTCGGATCTGTTTTGACATGATCCAACAGAAAGTTGATCAGCATGTGTATACAACATGCTTGGATCGCTTATTCAGCACGCTTCCCTCACAGGTCTATATACGCGCTGAGCGAATCACACAGTATGACTGTCTGTGCATCCGGTAGTGTTTGATAGATCTTTCCAGACGCATCCTGCCAAATGACAGCGTCGTCGATGTTTTCCTGCTCGATAACGTATAGATCGTCAGACAACGAAGGAACGGTTCCCCTTTCACGCCTCGTCACGGCCACAACGTTCAGCCGTTCTGAATCGCAAATACCCGTCAACTCATGCCCATCAAACGAAGCAACGCCAAAGGCGCTCAGGTATTCGATGTATTCATCGGCGAAACGAAGGCCAAGCTCGCGCTGGGCCGAATCGATCTCTTCTTCCTTGGCGCCCTTCAGACAGACGAAGAAACGCTTTCCCTTTAACTTTTCGACGATACTCAATGATAAGTCCTCCTTATACATACAGCTTTGCCATGTTCATCCAGAACTCCGCCCTTTGCTTGTTGAACGCGTTCCTGTCGATCTCAGTCGCCTTGCCGATCTCATGCCATATGCCGTTGTTCCCACCCTGCATGTGTTCGGCGCGCGTGAGTATCGCAAGCGTCGAGTCCTGCTGCTGGCCAATATGATGCAGCTGAAATGGTTCTCCAGTCTTCGGATCGATCGCCGATAATCCCTGTTCCATCCGTTCAAGATTGGTCCGTCCCATCTCGTCGATATACTTAGTATCGATCGACCGCACAAGCGCAGTCCTCCCGCCGATCGGCTCTGGCATCAGGCCTGCTTCCTTGCAGATGTTGTATTGCTCGATAGACCTAAACTCCTTGATCACGTCCAGAGGATATTTCGAATCCCGCTGTATGCGCGCGGCATCGTCCATGGAGAGTCCGTGCAGCGTCGCGCCCTTTAATCCTATCGTCTCCGTGACGCCGCCCTTGATCACGCCGCTGATCGCGCCCCACTTGAAGCCTTCGCTTCCCGCAAGGGCGGCTGACTTCAGGGCCTGATCCATGTCTCCGGTCTGTATCCCGGTGACGATACCGGCGGACACGCCGCCCAACGCCGCGCCGGCGAGCGCACCCTTTGCGCCCTCTTTGGCTGCAACTGTAAATATCATACTCACGGCGGGCGCCGCACCGGCCGTCACCACGGAGACCGTCACACAAACCAGTATGACGCCCGTACCTACCGCAACGTTGCGGATCACGCGCTCATACGTGTCGTCGTAAGGTTCCCACTTTTTCACAACGGTCTGCCCGTTCGCCCCGAGCGTGAACACATATCGTTCGCCCTGGAATTGCTCTTCGAGTTCGTCAAGCGTGTAGCCGAAGTAGATGTTCGACTTTGAATTGAACGCGAGCTCTTCAAGATATTCCTGAGAAATGTAGACCGCGCTCACATTCTCGACGAAGTACTGGTCGTTGTCCAGCGTCGAGACGAGTTCGGAATACAGCGTATCCTCGATATACGGAAGAAGTGCGGGATCGCTCAATCGTTTGAATTGCGGGTCCGACGGCTCGGCCAAACAGGCAGGTACACCCAATACCAGCGCAAGCAATAGCGCTATGACAGCTCTCATACGCATGGCGTCAGTCCACCTCCTCTTCGTCAATACCAGGAAAACCTGCTCAATGACGGGTCGACCGCCTGGTACTCCTCAAGCTCTTCCTGTGTGCCGACGAATATGGTCTTCGTCAGTCTCTCGCGCGTCTCCTTGTTGATCGCAGTGACCTCGTACACGCCAAGCTTTGTGAATTCGTCGTGATCGGATGCGCTGTTCGCCTCACGTACATCTAACCCTGTTCCATTTTGATTCAGTGTGGAACGTTTATATGTGATCGAAACGGCATTCGACATGGCCAGATCGATTTTGAAACCGTTCTGCGACACGGCGCCGTCTTCCAGCTCATTACCATACTTCACATCGAATAGATAGAACATGTAACTCCCGTTCACGACGTCGAACTCAAAGGCGATTCGATAATTGTAATGGTCCGCCCCGATGCGCTTGTTCTTTTCAAGTTCATAGTCGAGCGCTACCCTGTATGTGCCCTCCTCGTAGATTTCGACCCATGTATTGGCGTTCGTCTCTTTCGCAGCCAGAAAATCAAAATACATCTGTTTATTGGTTTTATACTTGGGATCTGTATGTTCTATGAACAACGCGCCTCTGCCGAAATCGGATTTTTCCGGCTGGAATTCCCAGTCATAGGTCCTTTTGTCATTGGTCACATACAAGTCCTTGTTTCCTCTAATGGCATGAATATTCTGCTCCAAATCAAACCAGAGTATTAATTTATCTCCCGGCGCCTTTATGAACGTCGGCTTCTTTTGATCTCCGGTGCGTTCCGTATACCCGCTCAGCAGGAAACGTCCCATCTGCCAGCCCGAATGCGGGTCTTCACCTGCAACAGGATCGGTTTTTCTGTACCCTGTATCGAGTCCTGCGTTCACAGCTTTGGCTGTAAAGTACGAGGATTGGATGTAGCCCTTGTCCATGCATTCCCTGATCCGCTTCACGCTGTCCTTATAATCACCCAGCCCAACCAATAACGCCGAAGCCGTTTGATAGTCTCCACGGCTCATCGAATCGACCGCATATTGGTATTCGCAATCGATGATCCTATCGATGATCAAACCAGAAAACTGTTTGTCAAAGTATACCTCACCAAAACCATAATATGCCAGATTCCACGCATCGTTGTACCAGTCCAACGCCTCAACATAATCATCGTTTTCCAACGCCACATCTCCTACTTGGATACGACAATCTATACTCGCCAACTTGCTTCCCCAATAGTCACCTAAATAATCGTTTATGGCCATTGCTTCTTCATAGTTTCCATCGCTGGCAAGAACCGCTGCTTCGATTGCTTGAACGTAAGCATCATCTCCCCAATCATACGCGGGGTAGACGATACTGATAACAGGGCGGATGCCTAGTTCAGTCGTAACTCCACTGCTGGATACGTCACCCTTTTGCAGGCAAGCCGCTGCGTTCTGTTTCTCTCCCGAAGAACGCGTCCACCAATATCTCCTGCCGGAAGTCGTACTTCCTGAATTCAAAATGCTGTCCCATGCAACAGTATTGTCAAGCACATACCGATCATACTCTGAAAGGCTCATGATACTGATTTGATCCTTGATGGTCCGTCCTGCATTGGTTGTCCATCCCTGTTTTGCAGGACCGGCCTGATCTGCCGGCACCTCCTGGATAGCGATCACGGCCTGTTCGTCAGGGTAAAAGGCCTTGTCCATGAATTCACTGTTCAGCCATGTTCTGAGATCACATGTCTCCCATGTGACATCTTTCATGTCATTATTGTAGGAATGCTTATCGAGCAGCTCTTTGCTGACCAGCTTCATGGCATAATCCGTCTTTGAAAGCACGATCCACTCGATCGGCTCGGGACCGTTGTTCAGGTCATTGTCCTGTTCATAGTGGCCGAAATGAATGGTATCCCCTACAGAAATATCCCCATATATGTCTTCAAACGTCCAACCAGAATGATCGGAGTAAAGGTCAGCTGTCTCCCCCTCCGAAAGCACCTCGTCTTCCGCAATCGAGTTGACATGGTGGCACACCGTGCACTCCCAGCTGTTGTAGTGATCGTCGAATCCTTCCTGCTTGTTCAGGAACGAGCCGCAGGCATCGCAGTACCAATAGATCCCCGGGAAGCGCGCTCCTCTGAACTGCTGGATAGGATCGAAGCCTTCCAGGTCTTTGGTCGGAAAATCGATCATGTTCCCGCAATTCGTACATGTCCACACGGTCAGATCATTGCTAAAGCCCTGCTGGCTGCGAAGCTCTGTGGCACAGTAGGGGCATATCCAATTCAGCCCCGAGTACTGTCCTACAGCAGGCGCCTCGGCAAGCGCTGTCGCAAAAGCCATCGCGAACAGGGCCACGACCATGACGGCCAGTATGCTCTTCTTCATTATACGTCCCTCCACTCTCGTCCCGATCCTCACATCAATCAAACATCATCAAACTCCAACACAATCATACCACATATTATATCCTCAACGCAACAAATTTTGGATTTCTCGGTTTCCTCTTAACACTTTCAAAATTCCTGTCAGCTTTTTCAGCCGCTTACCAGTATCTCCATTCCCCCTCCCCTCATTTTCACCTTGCGCGAACCGAGAATCTGTGCTATTATCGAACCATACCGAGCACACGAAGGAGACATTTGCCATGAACACATCAAGACGCCTTGCGGTCCTGCTTCTCACATTGCTTGCGACGCTGCTCGCCTCCCTCTCCCCCGCCCTGACGGAGGGCGCCGGCATCGCCGCGGCCGACCCGTTCATGCAGGCCGCCATCGACGAGGCGTTCGCCGGCATATCAGCAGGCGACGGCGGACCGTTCGGCGCCGTGATCGTCAGGGACGGCGCGATCATAGGTCAGGGGCACAACCGCGTGCTGGTCGCCCACGATCCCACCGCGCACGGCGAGGTCTCCGCCATACGCAGCACGTGCGAAGCGCTGGGCACGCACGACCTCTCTGGGTGCACGCTCTACACCACGGGCGAGCCGTGCCCCATGTGCCTGTTCGCGTGCCTGTGGGCGAACATAGACCACGTGTACTACGGCTGCACGATCGAGGACAACGCGCTGATCGGCTTCCGCGACGAGAAGTTCGACGAACTGGCCGACGGGCGCGAAAAGCTTCAGGACTACCTGACCTGCACGGACCGCGACGCGTGCCTTGCGCTGTTCGACGCGTACCTGGCCATGGAACACGACACGTACTGATCCGCCGCGTACGCGGCGGCAAACACATTTCGGAGGTATAAGCGATGCGACCGACCCATCTGGCCATAGGCGAGATCACAAAGCCGCAGGGCGTGCGCGGCGAGGTCAAGATACGCCCCATCACCTGCGACGTGGACCGCTTCGAAGGCCTTGAACACGTATTCCTGAAGCGCGGCGACACGTTCGAGCCGCTCAACATACGCGTGAACCGCATAGCCGCGGACGCCGTGTTCGCCAACGTCGAAGGTGTCGAGGACCGCAGCGCCGCGGAGCGGCTGCGCGGCGAGATGCTGTATGTGGACCGCGCCAACGCGGTCGAGCTCGACGAGGATTCGAACTTCCTGGTCGACCTGATCGGCCTGAAGGGCCTCACGGACGACGGACGCGACCTGGGCGTGCTCAGGGACGTGATGCAGCCCGGCGGCAACGACGTGTACGTGTTCCGCAGCCGGCAGTACGGCGAGGTGCTCGTGCCCGCGCTGGTGAGCGTGGTCGAAAGCGTCGACCTGGATGCGGGCGTGATGCGCCTGATCGGCAAGCGGCTGGACGAAGTGGCGGTGTTCGATGAGGATTGACGTGCTGACGCTGTTCCCGGAGATGGTCGAGCCGGTGCTCTCAGGCAGCATACTGGGCCGCGCGCGCGCCGCGGGACTTCTGGACGTGCGCACGGCGCAGCTGCGCGACTGGACCACGCACAGGCAGCGCATGACGGACGACTATCCCTTCGGCGGCGGCGCGGGCATGGTCATGTACGCGCAGCCCATCGTCGACGCCGTGCAGGCGCTGGACCCCGGGCACGCGGCCAGGCGCATATACCTCTCCCCGCGCGGGCGCACGCTCACGCAGCGCGTGGCGGAGGAGCTGGCCGGGGAGGAAAGGCTTTTGCTGCTCTGCGGCCACTACGAGGGCGTGGACCAGCGCGCGCTGGACATGTGCGGCTTTGAGGAGCTCTCCATAGGCGACTATGTGCTGACCGGCGGCGAGCTGGGCGCGCTGGTGGTGATCGACGCCGTGGCGCGGCTGGTGCCCGGCGTGCTGGGCTCGGACGAGTCCAGCCGGGACGAGAGCTTCACCACGGGGCTTCTGGAATACCCGCAGTACACGCGGCCCGCCTCGTTCAGAGGGATGAATGTGCCGGACGTGCTGCTTCAGGGCAACCACGCGGACATACACCGGTGGCGCATGGAGCAGTCGCTCAGGCTGACACTCGAACGGCGGCCCGACCTGCTCGGGGACGCGCCCGCGGACGAGGACGCGCGCGACATGCTCGCGCGGCTATGCGCCGGCGCGGACGCCGTCGAGGCGATCGCCGCAAGGGGCGTGAACGCCGAATGCGCGTCGCTTGCGGAGGCGGACGCCTTCCCGAAGCACTGGATTGAGGCCTTCATTCCGGAGCAGAATCGAAAGGCCGCGAAGCGCGCCTGCTCCTATGACAGGCAGCTCAAATACTTCCACCGTGCGTTCGAGCGCGGTCTCGTGCCCGGCGCAGCGGACGCGCCCGATGACGTCGAACTGCGCCTTATCTATCTGCCCGAGAAGCGCGTGCTCATACGCCTGGCGGAGGGCTCCGCGGAAGGGCTCGGCGACCGCGTAGAGATCGACGAGACATGGACGCGCACGCGCGTCGTGAAGGGAAACAGGACCTGGTTTGCCGCAAAACAGGAGGTATCCGAATGAACAACGCATTGGAAGCCGCCTTCCTTGCGATACTGCAGGAGGAGCTTGTGCCCGCGATGGGCTGTACGGAACCCATAGCGCTCGCCTACGCCGCGTGCCGCGCGCGCGCTGAGCTGAAGGGCGAACCGGTGCGCATCGTCACGAAGTGCTCCGGCAACATGATCAAGAACGTGCGCTGCGTGTCCATACCGAACTCCGG
Source organism: Clostridiales bacterium (assembly GCA_015056395.1). Taxonomy (GTDB): domain Bacteria; phylum Bacillota; class Clostridia; order Christensenellales; family Aristaeellaceae; genus Faecivicinus. The sequence goes on along the minus strand of SVGK01000007.1, from coordinate 5,817 downwards.
AGGACTCGTGGGCATAGAGGCCGCCGTGGCGCTGGGCGCGTTCGGCGGCGACCTGGAGCGCGGCATGGAGGTGCTGGAGACCGTCACGGAGCAGGACCGCGCCCGCGCGAAGCGCTTCATCGCGGAGGGAGGCTGCCGCGTGGAGTTCCTGGACAGCGACATACCGCTGCACTTCATCGTGGCAATGACGGACGAAACTGACACCGTGGGTGTCGAGGTGCGCCACGCGCATCTGAACGTGGTGTCGCTCAAGAAAAACGGCGTCGAGATGCTGCCGGGACGGCCCCGCAGCGAGGAAGAGGAACAGTCCGACCGCTCCGCGCTGTCGATCGAGGCCATACGCGAATTCGCTGACACGGTGCCCATATCAAAGATACGGCCCATGCTCGACAGACAGATCAACTGCAACATGGACATCGCCTATGAGGGCATGTCCGGCGAATACGGCCTGAACCTCGGGCGCATGCTGCGCGCCTCCTACCCTGACGGCGTCGTGACGCGCATGAAGGCGTACGCCGCCGCCGCCAGCGAGGCGCGCATGGACGGCTGCGACATGCCCGTGGTGATCAACTCCGGCAGCGGCAACCAGGGCATCGCGTCGTCCGTGCCGGTGATCATATATGCGCGCGAGATGAACATCACGCAGGAGAAGCTCTACCGCGCGCTGGCGTTCTCGGCCCTGCTGACCATACATCAGAAGGACTACATAGGCAAGCTCTCCGCGTTCTGCGGCGCGGTGTCCGCGTCGTGCGCCGCCTGCGCCGCCGTGACCTACTTGGCCGGCGGCACGACCGAACAGATCAAGGCGACCATAGACAACACGCTGGCCAACATACCCGGCATACTCTGCGACGGCGCGAAGATCTCGTGCGCGGCGAAGATCGCCACCAGCGTGGACGCCGGCATGATGGCGCACTTCCTGGCCATGAACGGCAAGGCCTACGAGGCGTTCACCGGCCTTCTCAAGGAGGAGGCCGAGGAGACGATCAGCTGCGTGGGCTACATCGGCAAGGTCGGCATGCGCCAGACGGACAAGGAGATCGTCAAGCAGATGCTCGAGCGCAGCCGGAAGGCGCGCGGCTGATGGTTTTCAATACCACGTAAACTCATATTGATAACCTAACTTCAACGAAGCCGCCTGCCATTTGCCTCGACATTTCGCGTCCATTGTGGTATAATTTTCGAAAAAGGGCTTGACGCCCGACCTCACAGGGAGGCTCACATGCAAGATTATATCATTCTGACCGACTCCTCCTGCGACCTGCCGGATGAACTGGCGCATGAAATGGAGCTGGAGGTACTGCCGCTGCACGTCGACGTGGACAACGACACCTATCTGAACTACCTGGACGGCCGCGAGATCGCGTTCAAGGATTTCTACGCGCGCGTGCGCGGCGGCGCGAAGGTCAAGACCTCCGCCGTAAACCAGGCGCAGTTCCTGGAGGTCTATGAAAAGCTGCTCGACACGGGCAGGGACGTGCTCTATCTGGGCTTCTCCTCAGGCCTCTCCGGCACCTATTCCGCCGGCGCTGCCGCGGCCCAGGAGATCGCCGCAAAGTATCCCGACCGCAAGATCTACGCCGTGGACACGCTGTGCGCCTCCATGGGCCAGGGGTTGATCGTCTGGCTGGCGTGGAAGCAAAAGCAGGCCGGCAAGAGCATCGAAGAGGTGCGCGACTACGTCGAGGAGACGAAGCTGCACCTGTGCCACTGGTTCACCGTGGACGACCTGATGCACCTGAAGCGCGGCGGCCGCGTCTCCGCCGCCACCGCCATCGTGGGCTCCGTGCTCAACATAAAGCCCGTGATGCACGTGGACGACGAGGGCCACCTGATCAACATGGCCACGGCCCGCGGGCGCAAGGCGTCCATACGCGCGCTTGTGGATCACATGGAGGAGACCGCCATCGACCCCGCCAATCAGCACGTGTTCATCTCGCACGGCGACTGCCAGCAGGATGTGGACTACCTGTCCCAGCAGCTGCGCGACCGCCTGCACGTGAAGGAGATCACGTCGAGCTATGTGGGCCCCGTGATCGGCGCGCATTCCGGCCCCGGCACGCTGGCGCTGTTTTTCCTGGGCACAAAGCGCTGACGGTATTGAACATCCCTCCGGTTTGTGGTACACTTCTATGTGATACCACGAACGCGGAGGGATTTTTTATATGGATTTGAACATATCCCGCATGATCGACATGCAGCGCGAGCTGCAGTCCATACACCCCGAGTGGGGCGGCACGCCGCCCGAGCGCGCGCAGGATCAGCTGCTCTGGGCGATCGGGGAGATGGGCGAGGTGATCGACATATTCAAAAAGCGCGGCGTCGGGCAGGTCATGGACGATCCGACCATACGCCGCCACTTCATAGAGGAGCTCTCGGACGTGCAGATGTACCTGTACGACATCATGCTCTGCCTGGGCATCACCGCGGAAGAGTACAGCGAGGTGCACTTTTTGAAGCACGAGAAGAACATGAGGCGGAACTATAAGCGCGAGAACGAGCACATGTTCGACGGGAAGCCGACGGTGTAGGGACGGGGGAAGTTCGGAATTAAATTCAGAATTAAGAATTCAGAATTAAGAATCAATAGCCGGCAGCTCGAAGGCGGTTACACGACAGGGGGCCGTAGCGGCGGCGTCTACGCCGCCACATTCCTCCGACAGTACATTCTCCCGATCTCACATGCTGGACGGTCGAGGGGCTTTGTCGGTCAGACCACCTTGCTTTCAACACGATCCGGACGCTGGTGGACGCCATGAATGGCGTCCCTGCGATGTGTATGTACGTTGGACCGAAAGTCCGTGCGTAAACGATGACGGGGCGCGGACACCCCCCTGTCGCCTCGTTTCCTGATTAAACCTACAGAATATAGGATGATGACCGAGGAGTGATGCACTTGAGAAAAACATCCGGTCAAACATTGCGTTCCATCATGACGATGTTTATACTTTTCACCCTATCCACGACCGCATTTACTACTCATGCGAAAGGAGCTGAGGATATGACGACATACTTTGAACGGCACGGCACGCTGCATGTCTCCGGCACGCAGCTTATGGACGCGCACGACACGCCCGTACAGCTGCGGGGCGTGAGCACGCTGGGGCTTGCGTGGTACCCGGAATTCGTGAACGAGGACGCGTTCCGCACGCTGCGCGACGACTGGGGCGCGAACACCGTGCGCCTGGCCATGTACACCTGCGAGGATGGCGGCTACATGACCGGCGGCGACAGGCAGGCGCTGGAGGCGCTGATCGACAAGGGCGTGAAGCTGTGCCGGGAGCTCGGCATGTACGCGATCATCGACTGGCACATACTTTCGGACGGCGACCCGAACATACACGCGGACGCCGCGGAGGACTTCTTCGCCCGCATCTCCGCGCGCTACGGCGATCAGCCGCACGTGCTCTACGAGATCTGCAACGAACCGAACGGCGCCGCCGTGACGTGGCCCGTGGTCAGGCAGTACGCCGACCGCATCATACCCGTGATACGCGAAAACGCGCCCGATGCGGTGATACTGTGCGGCACGCCGACCTGGTCGCAGGACGTGGACCTGGTGGCGCAGGACCCCATCGACGACCCGAACGTGATGTACTCGCTGCACTTCTACGCCGCCACGCACAGGGACATACTGCGCCGCAAGGCGGAGAACGCACTGAAGCACGGCACGCCGATATTCATATCTGAGTTCAGCATATGCGACGCCTCGGGCAACGGCGCTGTCGACATGAAGTCCGCCGAGGCCTGGCGCGCGCTGTTCGAGGAGCACGGGCTTTCCTACATCGCCTGGAGCCTGTCCAACCGCGACGAGAGCGCCGCGCTGATTCGCGCCGACAGCGACAGGAAGTCCGACTGGACGGACGAGGACCTCACGGAGACGGGGCTGTGGTTCCGCGGCGTGCTGCGCGCGGACAGGGACGAGCCGTGACGGCAATGCCGCACTGATGGACGGGCAGCGCGTGCGCGGAGAATGGGTGACGGTGCTCAGATATGAGGGCGACTTCGCCTATATCGAGTTCTACGACGGCGATACGCCCAGCCGCGGCTACATCGAGTACTGGTATCTGGACGATTGATCCGATGCACATGCGCAAAAACAGGGAGGATGGCAGCATCCTCCCTGTCTTTTTCGCACCGCGCCCCGCACGGGGCATCCCTTCTCACTCCATCCTCTTGAAGCAGTAGTTCGTCGTGGCGTCGTACAGCACGTAGTCCGTCAGCGGATCCGGGATCATCTCGATATCGTCCTCGTCATAGGTGAACCAGGATGCGTCCGCGGGCAACGCGGACCGCGGCGTGCCGGGCAGGTAGACGTAGATCCGGTCGCCGTTGCCATCCAGGCCCATGAGGCCCTCCGACTCGTCATAGCCGCTCGTCTTGAAGTTTCGTATCGTCATGGCGATGGTATGCGCGTCGATCTTGTGCACGTCGTCGAAATCGCCTTCGAACGTGACTTCGTATTCGCGGTGGTGGTAATCCCCGCTGAAATGGTTGTTCGCCCTGGTGTATACGGATGTGTACCACGCATAGCCGTGCAGGCCGAATTCCATCCCCGTGGGCAGCAGTGTGCCGCTCGAGGAGGAGGACGACGACTGAGACTGTTTCTGCGAGGCCGTGCCCGGCGTCGCCTGCGTGTACTTGGCCGAGATGTATACCGCATCGCCGTCGAGCTCGCATTCGTACCAGCGTATACCCTTCGCGTCCGTCTTGACGGCGCCGTTCCAGGCCAGGGCCTCTCCGCCGAACATGTAGCCCACCGCCGCATAGCCCGTGCCGGGGCCCGCGCGGACGATCAGGTCGTCCGTCGCATTCTTTGCGGACACCGTGCCCGCTTCGCCGCGCCTGTGCGCGTTCGTCGGCAGTGTCGACGTGTCGATGTCCAGATAGTCGATCAGCACATACCCCGTCGTGCCGTTCGCGCTCACCTGCACGAAGTAGTCGCCCGAGCCGTACACGTCGTGTGAACGGATCTCCACGCGGCTGCCGCGCGACAGTCGGGCCAGCGCCGAAGCGCTCGTCGACGCGGAGGCGCGCATCGTCACGTATTCGTTGCAGTTGACGATGTATCCGAGAAGCGTCGATCCCGTCTGGTACGGTTCGAAACTGAACTCCGCAAGGGCGGCGCACAGCGTGCAGATCAGGCATGCAACGATCAGCAGTGCGATCTTCTTCATGGGCTCATCTCTCCTTTACCTTCGGTCGTCTACACATCGCTTCGAGTGATCTGTGTATCCCTTCACGGGGCCAAATTGAGGGGCCGCACGCAGAAGCCGTCCGCCTGCCTGTCCATGCGCAGCACCGCGTCGTAACGGTCGACCTGTATGCACATGTCGAAGTCCGCCTGCGGGAACGCCTCCTGGAGCCCAGGGTCGAAGAACTTCCTGCCGGTCGTCTCCCTGAGCGCCTCCAGCCTGTCGCCGAAGCAGAACGGCTCGCCGCACAGCAGCGCCTTCATGTACGCGGCGCACAGCTCGTCCTCGTCCGTGGGCGTGCGTCCGGACAGGCCCATGGCCACCAGCGACACGTGCTCCGGCTGCAGCCGGCGTATGTACCGGGCCGTCGCGCGCGCGTTGACCAGCGCGCCGCCCAACACGACCTCCGCGCCTGCGGCGGCCGCCGCGCCCTGCGTGCCCGCGCTGGTGGTGTGGATCACGGTGCGCCCGCGCACGTCCAGCGCCGCAAGCCTCGAGGGCGAGTTCCCGCAGTCGAAGCCCTCGCACATCCAGCCGCCGCGCTCGCCCACGAGCAGCGCGTCCGGCTCCGCCGCCTTGAGCGCGCGCGCCTCTTCGATCGTCGCCACGGGAAGTATGCGCT
>SVGK01000133.1 GCA_015056395.1 Clostridiales bacterium | reverse complement strand
CGCTGGGCCGCGTCGGCCTGCGCGAGCGCGCGAAGCACCTGCCCAGCCAGCTCTCCGGCGGCGAGCAGCAGCGCGTGTGCGTCGCGCGTGCGCTGATCAACCATCCCGAGCTGATACTGGCCGACGAACCCACGGGCAACCTGGATGAGGCGAACGAGAACATCGTGCTGGACCTGTTCAGGCAGCTGCACCGGGAGGGCACGACGCTGATCGTCGTGACGCACGACCCGGAGGTGGCGGACGCGGCCCAGCGCACGATCGTGCTCGAGCACGGGCGCGTCGCGCGCGAGGTGATCAACGAGAACTTTGTCGACTGAACGGGGGGAGACCCTGCGGAGGTCTGAGTATGAAGAATAAGGGTATACCGAGCCTGATCGCCGCGCTGCCGGGCGCTTTCATCGCGGTGGGCGTGAAGACGTTCCTGCATCCGTGCATCCATGAGGACGGATCGGCGGGCGCGTGCGGCGGCGCCGGTCAGATGCTGTTCTGGCTGGGGATCGCCGTGGCGGCGGTCGCCGCTGCGCTGGCGTTCATGCGCAGTACGCGCGTGCGCATAGCGCTGTGGGCCGCGCTCACTGTCGTTGGCGTCGTGATCATGCTGACGCCCGGCGTCATCATGCCGCTTTGCATGATGATGACCATGCGCTGCCAGACCGTGACGCGCCCCGCAGCGCTTGTGCTGGGCCTGCTTACGGCGGTGCTGTCGCTGGCCTTCTGCGCAAGGGAGGCCATGGGCGCCGCGAAGGGAAGACGCGCATGAACATGAACAGGCTGCCGCTTCGGAACCTGACGCGCCGCCCCGGGCGCACGGCCGCGCTGGCGGCGCTGGTGGCCTTCCTGGCCATGGCTCTGTTCGGAGGCTCCACTGTGGTGCTGTCGCTTCGGCGCGGGCTCACGAGCCTCCGGGACAGGCTGGGTGCGGATGTGATCGTCGTGCCCTCCTCGGCAAAGTCCAAGGTAGACCTGGACCAGCTCTACCTGCAGGGCACGACGGGCTATTACTACATGGACAGGGGCGTCGAGGACAGATTGTCGCAGATCGAGGGCGTCGAGAAGCTCTCTTCACAGGTGTTCCTGGCGTCGCTGCGCGCGGAGTGCTGCTCGATACCGGTGCAGGTGATCGGCTTCGACCCGCAGACGGATTTCACGGTGCGCCCGTGGATCGCAGCGCGCCTGAAGCAGGAGCTGGGGTATGGCGAGGCGGTCGTGGGCTGCAAGGTCTCGGCGGAGGTCGGCGAGGACGTGCGCATATACAAGACGAACATGCCCGTCGTCGCGCGGCTGGATCCGACGGGCACGGGCCTGGACACCGCGATATACTGCACGACGGACACCATGGCCGCGCTGCTGGAAGCGGCGCGCTCGCAGGGACACGACCTGAAGATCACGGGCGACGCGCACGATATGGTCTCCGCGGTCTACCTGAAGGCCGCGCCGGGGACATCCGCCGAAGCCCTTGCCAACGACATCAACGTGCACGTGCGCAAGGTCGAGGCAGTGCAGACGAAGACGATGCTCTCAGGCGTGCAGGAGGGCCTCAACGGCGTTTCGAAGGCGATCGCCGGACTGATCGCCGCGGTGTGGGCGCTGGCTTTCGCGCTGCTGGCGGCCGCGTTCCACCTGCTCTCCGGCGAGCGCAGGCGCGAATTCGCCGTGCTGCGCACGCTGGGCCTGTCGCGCAGGCGGCTGGGCCGGCTGCTGTTTGCCGAGTCGCTGCTGGTCTCGGCGCTGGGGGGCGTCGCGGGCATAGCGCTGGCGGCGCTCGTGATCGTGCCTTTCTCCACGCTGATCGAACAGGCACTGGGCCTGCCGTTCCTGCTGCCGGGCGCGGGCGTCATCGCGCTGACCGCGCTGGGCACGCTGCTTGCCGTGTGCGTGGCCGGACCGCTTGCGGCGGCCCGCACCGCGCACAGGCTGAGCCATGTGGACACCGGCGCGATACTGAGGGAGGTCGGCTGATATGCTGCTGGTCGCAAACGGCGCTTCGAAGCGCTTCGCGAGGAGCAGGAACGGGTCGAGCCACTTCTACGCCGTGCAGCCCGTTGACTTCACGCTGGAGGAGGGCAGGCTGACATGCCTGCTGGGGCGCTCGGGAAGCGGGAAGACCACGTTCCTCAACATGATGGCGGGGCTGGCGAGGCCGTCCGAGGGCACCGTGACCGCGGACGGACGGGACCTGTACGCCATGGACGACACTGCGCTCTCGGCCTTTCGCGCGAGATCCTTTGCCGTGATACCGCAGGGCGCATCGGGACTGGGCGCGCTGACGGTGTGGGAGAACGTGCTGCTGCCCTGGTCGCTCAGGGGAGAACAGGCGGACGAGGCTTATGCTTCCGCGCTCATGGAAAGGCTCGGGATACAGGATCTGCGCGACGCATTCCCGGGCGAGCTGTCCGGCGGCGAACTCAAGCGCATGGCCATCGCGCGCGCGCTTGGCTGCAGGGCGCAGGTCCTGTTCGCCGACGAGCCGACCGCGGACCTGGACGAGGGGAACACCCGCACGGTGCTCGAGCTGCTGCGCGCGGAGGCGGCGCGCGGCGCGGCGGTGCTGCTGGTGACGCACGAGCGCGAGGCGGAACGGTACGCGGACGTACTGCTCGACATGGACGCCGGCGTCATGAACAAGTTTGCGCACAATGGTAATTCGAAGTAAATAACGCGCCCGGTATTGACGCGGAGACGGCCTGCACGTATAATGTTCGCCGACATCACGAGATCGGGGACATCCATACGATGAGACACTTGGATATGCAGACCGTCAGGCACCGCGTTTCGCCCCTCGGCACGCTCTACGATTCGGCGGGGCTCTCGAAAGGCGTGCGACGAAGCCTTGACCTGATGCTGCTGGCCAACCTGTTCGGGAGCCTGTTCGGCATCATATGCGGCACGGGCACGGCGTCGATGGTCGGCCTGGCGAACGAGCTGCACGCGGGCGACCTGGCCTTCGGGCTGATCAACGGCATACCGCAGGCGGCGATGCTTTTGCAGGTCCCCTTTGCGATGCTTGTGAGCCGCACGCACAGGCGCAAGCGCTACATACTGACCTACGGCCTGTTCTCGCGCGCGGCGTGGCTTTTGTTCGGGCTGATCCCGGTGCTGTTGCCGGACAGGCCCGCGGGCCTGCCGCTGTGGACGATGATATCGCTTTTGGCGGTGTCCTCCTGCTTTTCCGCGGCGATCAACGTGTGCTGGTTCCCCTGGTTTTCAGATCTCGCGCCGGCGAATATACGCGGGCGCTGGTTTTCCGTGCGCGATGCGATCATCGCGGGCGCGAGCCTCGTGTTCGGCATCGTCGTGGCGCGGCTCCTCGATACGCTGCCCGTCGGGAGCCGCTATATCGTGGTGTTCCTGATCGGCGGCTTTTTGGGCATGTGCGACATGATCTGCTTCGGCTTCTGCGAGGAGCGGTACGCCACCGAGCCGGTGCGCATGCGCTTGACGGCCGCGTTGGATGCCCTGAAGAACAGGCCGTTCAGGCGGCTCATCGCGATGTGGACGGCCTGGAGCTTTGCCACGCAGATGTGCGAGCCTTATCTGAGCCGCTATTCCATCAACGTGATGGGCCTGACGTTCACGCAGATGACGGTCTGCGGCACGGCGGCGGCCTCAGTCGTGACCATGCTGGCGATACGCCGCTGGGGCCGCGCCATGGATCGCTTCGGCGGGCGCAGCGTGATGTATGTCGCCGCGGCCGGCGCGGCGATGTCGAACCTGTTCTATCTGTTCAGCGCGCCGGGGGCCGTGCTGCCGGTGATACTCAGGAACGCGCTGGGCGCGGCGTTCTGGTGCGGCAGCAATCTTGCGGCGAACAACATGCAGCTGTACGCCTCGCCCGACGACGAGCGGCCGATCTACATCGCGATGTTCTCGTGCATCACGGCGCTGGTCGGCACGGCACTTGGCAGCCTGACGGGCGGCGTACTGCTTGAGACGTGGGATGCGGCAGGGCTTTTCACGGGCGGCTTCGACCGCTATAAGGCACTCATCACGCTGAGCACGCTACTCAGGCTGTGCGTGGTGGTCATGCTGGTGCCGAAGCTGCAAAACGACAGGGAGGGCACGCCCGTACAGTTGGCGAAGGATGCTTTCACACGGTGCGCGAAGGCCATACGGTCGCTCGGAAGGTGACCATGCGGGATGTGGTCATGTGTCCACCTAATCGCCCCTGCCGAACGGTTCCGTTTTCGTGACGGATGTGATACAATGTGACCGGGATATGGTCCGCATGTTTCGAAAAGCGGGACCGATAAGGAGGAAAGCGTATGGAATTCAAATGGATGAATGAGTCTGAGATAAGGCAGGACGGGCGGCGCATCGAGATCATGGCGACCCCGCAGAGCGACTTCTTCTGCAACAGCGGCTCCGTGAGCGAAGAGGGCATCACGCCCGAATCGCTGCACAACGCGCCGTACTACTATACCGAATTCGAGGGCGATTTCGTGCTGCAGGTCAGGGTATCGCACGCCTTCAGGGACACGTACGATTCCGCCTCCGTGATGATCATGGTCGACCTTGAGAACTGGGCGAAGGCCTGCTTCGAGAAGACCGACTTCGGCACGCATGCGGCGGTCAGCGTTGTCACGAAGAGGGGCGAATCGGACGACGCCAACGGGTGCGATCTCGAGGGGGATACCGCGTGGCTCAGGGTGTGCCGCGTCGACAACACGTTCTCCTTCCACTATTCAATGGACGGCGAGCACTTCTACATGATGCGCTTCTTCAGCCTGCCCGCGGGCGACAGGGTGAAGGTCGGCCTGCTGGCCCAGGCGCCTGTGGGCGATGGCGGCGTGCGCGTGTATGAGGATTTGACGCTGGAGAAAAGGACGGTCAAGAACATACGCTTCGGCGTCTGATCGCTTCCAGACGACAAAGGGCCCGCGCCGCGTCGCCGCGGTCGCGGGCCAAAGTGTTCCCGTCAGTCGTTCAGCGCCTGTACGCGCGCCAGCTGCTTGTTCTTGTAATTCGGGTCGCCCGTCACTTCCTTGATGACTCTGATCTCGGGCGGCAGCGGCGTCTTGCCGTCGGCGGTGTACTGGAACAGTATCGCCCTGTCCTCCGAGAAGGGGTACACGTCGATCTCCACGCGGCAGTCGCGGTAGATCATGCGGTACTTCGTCTTGTAGACCGGATGCAGGTGGCTGTCGCCCTGCATCAGATAGCGTATGTATTCCTTTTCTGAGATGGGCTTTTCCGTATCCCACTTCGTGCCGTCGTCCATGAAGTGCTTTTCGTTGTAGAAGTAGAGGTAGTTCTGCCCGTTGCGCTGCTGGCGTATGCGCCTGTCGATCGAGGGGTTCACCTGCGTCAGATAGGTCTGCATCATGTCAAGCGGCATGGCCTTGTACTTTTCCACCAGCGCCTTGAGGTCCGGCATCTCGATCAGGTACTTCCGCTTGGAGATCTGCGGCTCCGGCTCGCCCAATATGCGGTAGACCTCTCTCAGCGCGCGGTTCATCTTTTCTTCAAAGTCTATGGCGTTGTCGATGATCTTCAGGTTCGAATGCCCGCTCCACGCGCGCAGCGTCCTGTCGTCCATCTCGCGCGCGGATTCGAGCGACTCGGTGCGCGCCTCGTTGCCCAGATTGTAGGCGAATTCCGCGCCCTTTGCGCAGGTGACCAGGTGGATCACCGCGTCGTAGCCCGCCAGCACCTCGCTCTCGGAAAGCCCGAAGCGCGCGAGCACCTGCGCGAACTCCTCGTCCGTGATGTAGGCCTTGTCGTCCAAAAGCGCGCGGTCGTAGAGTATCAGTATGTTGTCCTCGCTGACGATCTGCGCGGCGTCCAGCGCGAGCTTTTCCTTGTGCAGCTGGTCGGCCACGACGAAATCCTGGAACTGCAGCATGGTCATGCAGTTGCCGAACGGGCGTATGCCGAAGCCGGAGATCAGCTCAGTGGCCGTCTCGGGTATGTTGATGACGCGCCAGCCGTCCTCCTGCTTGAACTCGTGCAGTATGCGGCTGACGAACGTGGTCTTGCCGGCCGCCGGGCCCCCGGTCAATACGATGCGTGTGATCTTCTTTGGCATAAGTCTCACCTTCCGTCATAGTCTTGGGACGTTTCATTCAGTCCGCGGCGACGCCGATCACGCGGGCGAGGTCGTCCACCGTCTTCAAGTATATGTCGCAGTTTTTGCGCATGAAGCGCTCTATCTCGGCGATGTCGTTGGCCCAGCCGGCCGCGGCGAACGGCACGCCGCAGGCGCGCGCCATGTCGTAGCCGGGCTTCAGGTCGTCCACCATGAGAAGCTCTTCAGGCGCGAGGCCGTAGCGCTCCATGATGCGCATGAGCGCGTGGGGCGCAGGCTTGCGCTCTTCCGGAGGCGCTTCCCAGCCGAACACCATGTCCGGTTCGGGAAGCCCGTTGGCGGCGTAGTCGCGCAGTATGTTCTGGGAGTAGGAGTGCGAGATCACGCAGATCAGGCCGCCCATGTCCTTGTAGCGCCTGAGCAGCTCCGCCATGCCGGGATAGGCCCTGGGCACGTGGTTTTGCACGTAGTCGAACCAGTATTTCTGCTCGGCTTTCATCTCCTCGTCCGTCATGCCTACCTCGTCGCGGAACAGGGCCACGACGCCCGGGTCGAAGTTCTTGACGAAGTATTCTTCCAGTGTGCAGGAATAGTGCGGGAAGTACTTTTGGGTGTATTCCACGAAGCACGGGTAGTGTATGGTCGCCGTGGAGTCGACCACCGTATCGTCGTGGTCCAGTACGAGGCAGGGATAGCGCATGTGAGCCCTCCGGAAGATGGTTTGATGGATACGAGTATATATTTGCCGTCGGGCGCGCAAATTCCTGCAATAATTATCCGGATTTTCCTTGAGAAGGCGGAAAAACGGAGTATAATGGGATGGATCGGGGGAGACGGACGCATGGAAGACAGGAAGCTTTTCAGGAAGCGCGCCATGGTCATAGCGCTCCTGCTGGCGCTGGCGGGGCTGGGTGTGTATGCGTATATGCGCATAGGCGCGCCGCTTATGGAAATGGTCAGCGACACGGAGAGGCTGCGCGCATGGGTGCAGGAGAAGGGCTGGTGGAGCCGCGTCATATACGGGGCGTTCGTGGCGCTCCAGGTGATCGTGGCGCCCATACCCGGCGGCGCGCTGGAGATCGCGGCGGGCTATGCCTTCGGCACGCTGGAGGGCACGCTCATATGCCTTGCGGGCATATTCGCCGCAAGCGTGCTGATATTCGCCGTGGTCAGGCGTTTCGGACGGCGCGTCGTGAGGCTGTTCTTTTCGGAGGAGAAGATCGATTCGCTCA
>SVGK01000132.1 GCA_015056395.1 Clostridiales bacterium | reverse complement strand
CCTGACCCCCGAGCAGCAGGAAGCGCTGATCGAGACCGGCAAGGAAGCCGGCGTCTACAACAACCAGGTCCAGGCCGAGGCCGACGAGTACTACAAGAACCTCATGATCGAAGAGGGCGTCACCGTGGTCGAGCCCACCGAAGAGGTCCTCGAGGGCTTCCGCGAGAAGGCCAAGGCCTTCTATGACGAAGGCGCGACCTTCGGCTGGTCCGACGGCCTGTATGAGACCGTCTGCGCCGCCATGGGCAAGTAAGAGAAATCTTCGCAACATGTGATCCGGCGGGAGAGAGGGCTACCTCCCTCCCGCGATTTTCGAGGGCGGCAAAAAACGGGCCGCCCGGGATGAATTGACGAGGTGACGGTCCTTGAAAAAGAAGACATGGCTCAAGGTCCTGATGAACCTGGACCTGTTCATAGCCTCCGTCGCGATGGTCGTACTGACGCTGGTGACCGCGGTGGGCGTGTTCATGCGCTATATCGCGAAGAACCCCATACTCTGGCAGGAGGAGGTACAGGCCTTCTGTCAGGTCTGGATGATCTTCCTGGGCGCCAGCGTGGCGTTCCGCACCGGAAGCATCGTGGCCATCGAGATGTTCGTGGATTCCCTGCCCGAGAAGGGCCAGCGCATCATGGGTTATGTGATCGACATGATCGTGCTGTTCGTGCTGACCTTCCTGATGATCAAGTCGCAGGCCTATATCAGCCAGGTGTTCGGCCAGTCCGGACGCCCCACGCCGATACTGCGCATACCCTACACGCTGATCTATGGCGTGGCGCCCTACGGCTGCGCGCTGATGATGGTCAGCTACATACTTTCCAAATATCTTCCGAAGTTCGTGAAGGATACCTCGATCGATATCGGTAATGTCGAAGAGGACAAGGAGGTGGCCGCGAAATGACAGGTACGCTTCTGATCGGCATACTGGGCGCGGTCATCGCGTTCGTACTGTTCAAGTTCGCCGCGAAGCAGAACTGGGTGGTCTCGATACTGGCCGCCGTGGTGGTGCTGGTGTCGGTGAACATCGAATGGATCAAGCCCGCGCTCGAGACCGTGGGCACGAACCTGGGCACCAATACGGTGCTGGGCATCGCCGCCGTGCTGATGCTGGTGCTTCTGTTCATGAAGGTGCCGGTGTTCGTGGCGGTGCTGGGCGGAAGCCTGATCTACTTCCTGTTCAACCCCGGCATCAACCAGATCATATTCGGCCAGAGGGCCGTGGTCGGCACGGAGAGCGCCTCGCTGCTGGCGATACCGTTCTTCGTCTGCGCGGGCGTGTTCATGAACTACTCCGGCGTGACCAGCCGCATCATGGACTTCTGCTCGGCCATCACCGGGCGTATGCCCGGCGGCCTCGCCCAGGTGAACGTGCTGCTGTCCACGCTGATGGGCGGCCTGTCCGGCTCGAACCTGGCGGACGCGGCCATGGAAGCCAAGATGCTCGTGCCCGAGATGGAGAAGCAGGGCTTCTCCAAGGAGTTCTCGTCCGTCGTGACGGCGGCTTCGGCCATGATCACGCCGCTGATACCGCCGGGGATCGCGATGATACTGTACGGCTGCATCGCCGATGTGTCCATAGGCAAGCTGTTCACCTCCGGCATCACCGTGGGCGGCACGCTGTGCATCGCCATGATGATACTGGTGCACTTCATCTCGAAGAAGCGCGGCTATGTGCCCATCCGCAAGGAGAAGCTCACGCTGAAGCAGTTCTGGGGACACCTGCGTCCGGCGCTCCTGCCGCTGTGTCTGCCGATCATCATCATCGGCGGCATACGCCTGGGCATCTTCACGGCGACCGAGGCCGGCGCCGTGGCGATACTGTACGCGGTGATACTGGGCATCATCTACAGGGAGCTCAACTTCAAGCTGGTGCTGCAGGCGTGCAAGGAGACCATCACCACCACGGCCGGCATCATGCTGATCGTGTCGGCGGCGAGCGTGTTCAGCTGGGTGCTGACCAAGGAGCGCATACCGCAGCAGCTGACGGAGTTCATCGTGGCGATATGCCCGAACAAGTACGCCTTCCTGATCGCGGTGAACATCTTCGTGCTGATCGTGGGCATGTTCATCGAGGGCAACGCGACCATGATCGTGCTGGTACCGCTGCTTGCGCCCATCGCCGCGCAGTACGGCATCAACGAGATACAGTTCGCGATGATCTACATCTTCAACAACGCCATAGGCGCTCTGTCGCCGCCCATGGGCACGCTGATGTTCGTGACCTGCGGCGTGACCGGCTGCAAGACGAAGGCCTTCATCAAAGAAGCGGTGCCCTTCTACATACTGCTGCTGGTCGTGCTGCTGCTGTTCACGTTCTGCCCGCCCGTGACCACGGCCATCGTCAGGCTGATCTACGGATCTGTCTGAGAGAGGGCCGGGCAGTTCCCCGTCCTTCACGGACGGGGATTTCTTTTGACAGCCCATGTCCGAACTGCTATAATGTCAAATGACGATAAGATCGGTACAGGAGGGGAAAGCACATGCCGCTTTGGAAGAACGAGGACGAGATGTTCGCCCTGATGAAGGAGAAGCTCTACACGCCCGTCGTGGGCGACATACTGGACCAGATGGGCTATGGCCACCAGTTCCTGCCCGCGGCGATACGTCCGCTGGCCAGCCAGGTGCCCGCGCATCTGCTGACAGGGGTGAAGGGCGCGAACTGGATGAAGCTCGCGGGCTACGCCTGCACCGTGCTCGAGAACGACGTGTTCGGCGTGCCGAAGAAGCCTTTCGGCTACATGACGGAGGCGCTCGACCAGCTGAAGCCCAACGAGATCTACATCGCCACCGGCGCGCACAACTCGGCGCTCTGGGGCGAGCTGCTGACCGCCAGCGCGAAGGCGCGCGGCGCGGTGGGCGCGGTGCTGGACGGCTACAGCCGCGACACGCCCATGGTGCTGGAGCAGGACTTCCCGGTGTTCTGCACGGGCACGTGGGCGCAGGATTCGTCGATACGCACCTATGTGTTCGACTACCGATGCGACATACAGATCGGCCAGGTGACCGTGCACGACGGCGACATCGTGTTCGGCGACGTGGACGGCGTGCTGATCATACCGAAGGACGTCGCGCCTCAGGTGATCGAAAGGGCGCTTGAAAAGGCGGCGGCGGAGAAGAGCATGCGCAAGGCCATAGAGGGCGGCATGCTCGTGACGGAAGCGTTCGAGAAGTTCGGCGTGCTGTGAGGGGACGGGCCATGGAGAACATGTATGCGGCGTTCCAGATCGACCGGCGCGACAACGTCGCCACGGCGCTTTCGGCGCTGAAGCCCGGCAGCGTGCCGCTGCGCGGCGACGCGGCGACGGCGGAGACGATGGCCGTCGAGGACATACCGGCGGGGCACAAGCTGGCGCTTCGCGCCATCGCGCCGGGCGAGGACATCGTCAAGTACGGCGTGCGCATAGGCATCGCCACGAAGGCCGTACCGGAAGGCGGCTGGGTGCACCTGCACGTGATGAAAAGCGCCTATGACGAGCGCAGTGGCCACCTGGACGTGAACACGGGCGCACCGAAGGACATCGTGTATGAGTGAGGTGATCGGCGTGCAGGATCTCAAGGACATTTCCTGGCAGGGCTATCTGCGAAAGGACGGCCGCAAGGGCATACGCAACCATGTGCTGGTAGTCTACACGGTGAAGTGCGCCGAGCACGTGGCGCGCATGATCGTGCAGGAGAGCGGCCACCGGGACGTGCAGCTGGTGGGCTTCGACGGATGCACGGACAACCAGTACGCGGTCGACCTGCTGATCAGTCTGATACGCCATCCGAACGTGGGCGCGGTGCTGGCGGTGGGGCTGGGCTGCGAGTACGTGCAGCCGGAGTGGCTCTCCGACATCGCGCGCGGCGAGGACAAGCCCACGGACTGGCTGTTCATACAGCGCGAGGGCGGCACGAACAAGTCCGTCGCGCGCGGCGTCAGATGGGTGCAAGAGGCGCTTGAGAAGCTTGAGGCCACGCTGCGCGTCTCCATGACGCTCGCCGACCTGACCGTGGGCGCGGAGTGCGGCGGCAGCGACTATACGAGCGGCCTGGCGGGCAACGTAGTCATGGGGCGCTTCTTCGACGCGCTCGTGGACGTGGGCGGAACGGCGGTGTTCGAGGAGATCGTCGAGGCTGTGGGGCTCAGGGACATGCTCGTCTCCCGCGCCGCGAACGAGTGGGCGGCGGGACAGCTTGCATATACCTACGACAAGGCGCTTTCCTATTGTAAGAGCGTGCGGCAGTATTCCGTGAGCCCGGGCAACTTTGCCGGGGGCCTCTCGACCATCGAGGAAAAGAGCATGGGCGCGCTGGCGAAGAGCGGCTCGAGGCCCATACAGGGCGTGATCAAGGTCTCCGTCCGTCCGCCGCACGGCGGGCTGTGGCTCATGGACAGCACGCCGGACCCGCACTTCATGCAGTTCGGCATCACGAACCCCAACGACAGCGAGGGCCTCATGGACCTGATCAGCTGCGGCGCGCAGATCGTGTTCCTGGTGACGGGGCGCGGCAGCGTGGTGGGCAGCGCGGTCTCTCCGTGTGTCAAGATCACGGGGAACCACGAGACGTATATGAACATGTCCGGGGACATGGACTTCGACGCGAGCCCCGTGCTGACGGGCGCGTGCGGCATGGACGCGCTGACGGAGCGGCTCACGCGCCTGGTGATCGACGTGGCGTCCGGCACGGAGAGCCGCGCGGAGGCGCTGGGGCACGCGGAGTACTTCATACCATATAAATATCAGGACAAGACGATCGCGTCCGAGAGGAACTGCGAGAAGGAGGCATGACGATGGGGACCGAAACGAAGGGATCATTTTCGATCAGGGACATGTATGACCTTTCAGGCCGTGTGGCCGTGGTGACGGGCGGGGCGTCCGGGCTTGGGCTGGCGATCACCGAATGCATGGTGAGCGCCGGCGCGAGGGTCGCGGTGCTCGGCACGCGGACGCCGGAAAAGGCTGCGGAGACGCTTGCGCCGCTGGGCGACAAGGTCGCCTATTATCAGTACGACGTCACGAAGACGGAGGGCGCCGGCGACATCGCCGAACGCATCATATCAGACCTCGGTCGCGCGGACATACTGGTCAACAACGCGGGCAACCACTGCAAGAAGTTCATCTGGGACATGTCCGTGGAGGAGTATGAGTCCGTGCTGAACGTACACCTGGTGGGCGCGTTCGCGCTGACGAAGGCCTTCGTTCCACACATGAAGGCGCGCGGCAGCGGGCGCATCATATTCCAGGCGAGCATGACGAGCTACATAGGCATGCCCATGGTCGCGGGCTATTCCACGGCCAAGGCGGGCGTGCTGGGCCTCGTGCACGCGCTGACGGCGGAGCTGGCGGAGTACGGCATCACCGTGAACGCCATCGCGCCCGGCTGGATCGACACGCCTATGTTCCACAAGGCGACGGACGCGGACCCGCAGCGCCTGGGCAAGATCATGGGCCGCATACCCGCCAAAGCCGTGGGCGACCCTATGGACGTGGGCATGTGCGCGGCGTACCTGGCCAGCGACGCGGCAAGGTACATATCGGGCACGTGCATACCCGTGGACGGCGGGGCGCTGATGGGATTTTAAGGGAATTCGGAATTAGGAATTCGGAATTCGGAATCAAATGTGTGGGGGCTTCGCCCCCACGCCCCCCCTGCGGGCGTGCGGCAGATCGATGTGGAGCCCTGCATGATATCATCCAACGAACTGCGACGTTCCCGTAGGGGCGCCATCCATGGCGCCCGCCCGGCCGACGCCATTGCCGACGCGATATCGTCCGACGAACTGCGACGTTCCCGCAGGTACGCCCCATGGGGCATCCGCGCCCCCATCGTTTCGAAACAAGCAAAGCGTCAGGGACCCCTTCCGGCGCTGCCTTCCCCAACGGACAACGCTGTCAACTTAAGGCGATCCCGTGCTGTTTGCGCATCACATCGGAAAATCACGCGATCTGTAGCGGCGGGCTATCAGCCGCCATTTCCACCGGACGACGTATATCTCTTGATTTGTTATGCCATCGTTCAAAACGGTGAAGGCAAGAGAACGCACCCGTGGACCGATGATGGTCCATTCGCAGGAGCGCGGCATGTCGCGCCCACGTTGTCTGTGCGTCGATGCGGGAAACGTGGCGGCTGATAGCCGCCGCTACAGGCCTCTGTTACGAGAATACACGATCCAGGCGCACATTTCGCAGGTATGCCTTTCACGCCGCCTCTCGATGCTCTCATAATTCGTCGTCACGATCACAAACAAGTCCTTTCATCATCACACAGTTCCACAAGGACATCGCACGTGCCTCGCTCAACAGGCTATTGATTCCGAATTCCGAATTCCGAATTCCGAATTTCAGCTCCCGCCTCCCTTCACAACGCCATACTACCCCCTCCGGAGGTACTCCCATGAACACCTACATAGGCATAGACTTAGGCACCACGGGCCTCAAATCGCTGCTCGTCGCCGAGGACGGCCGCGTGCTGGGCAGCGGCTACCGCACTTACCCGATCTCCACGCCGGCTCCGGGATACGCCGAACAGGACCCGCAGGACTGGTGGGAAGCGCTGCGCGCCTCGCTGGCCGAGGCGATGGCGCAGGCGCGCGCGTCCGCCGCCGACATCAGGGGCATAGGCCTCTCCGGCCAGATGCACGGCGCGGTGCTCACGGACGCGGACGGCGCGCTCATCTGCCCGGCGGTCATATGGGCGGACCAGCGCTCCATCGCGGAGGCGCGCGAGGTCACACGGGCGCTGGGCGCGGAGCAGCTCGGTCTGTGGACGCAGAACCCCGTCGCGTCGGGCTTCCAGCTTTCTACATTATTATGGATGCGCAGGCACAGGCCCGAGCTGTACGCACGGGCGCGCCACGTGCTCCTTCCGAAGGACTGGCTGCGCATGCGCATGACCGGACTTGTCGGCACGGAACCCACGGACGCGTGCGGCACGCTGCTCTACGACTGCGCCGGCCGGACATGGAGCGCGCCGCTTCTGCGGGCGTTCGACATAGACGACTCGCTGCTGCCGGACTGCCGCCACGCGGCGTGGGAGATCCAGGGCGGCCTGACCGCCGCGGCCGCGGATGCGCTGGGCCTGCGCCGCGGCACGCCCGTCGCGTTCGGCGGCGCGGACCAGCCCATGCAGGCGCTGGGCAACGGCATACTTTCGCCGGGCACGGCCTCCGTCACGCTGGGCACGGGCGGGCAGGTGTTCGCGCCCGTCGCGCGGCCCGTGTATGACCCCGCGCTGCGCACGCACACGTTCTGCCACGCCGCGCCGGACACGTGGTACCTGATGGGCGCGGCGTGGCA
>SVGK01000131.1 GCA_015056395.1 Clostridiales bacterium | reverse complement strand
GCGTACAGTATAGGCCGGGGACGCCATCGCCACGGGTCTGGGCTCAAGCCGTCCACCCTTGCTGATGCCCACGTGGTACGTACTTATGCCATGCAGGCACCGCGGATGAAACAGCCCCACCCCTTCGGCCTCCGCCAGCGTATGATACCTCAACGAGATCGATGATATGGAACGTTAAGTGTTCGGGCCAGGTTGACAAATATACCCCCGGGTGGTATAATGCGCTTGTCTGAAGTATGATGGATCTATGGGATGACGCAGATCACTCCGCTATCCCATAGGGACGCTTCATGGAGCATCCGTACAGCCCGCCTGTCGTTCAGGATGTTCTGCAAATCGAATGGGGGACGATGGCGGCGTAGACGCCGCCGCTACGGCGGCTGTCGCGTAATGGCCTCCCGTAGGGACGCCATTCATGGCGTCCGCCGCGCGTGAGCGCACCGTTATCCGTTGCCCCGCGCAGACGCCCGCCGTGAAAACACTCTGGAGGAAGATCATGGACCAATACATCGTGACCGGAATGTCCTGCGCCGCCTGCCAGGCGCGCGTGGAAAAGGCGGTGAACGCCGTGCCGGGCGTCAAGAGCTGCTCCGTATCGCTGCTGACCAACTCCATGGGCGTGGAGGGCACGGCCGCGCCTGCGGACATCGTGCGCGCGGTCGAGGACGCGGGCTACGGCGCGCGCCCCAAGGAGGCGGCGCGCACGCAGGACTATTCCGCGCGCCTCGCGCAGGAGCAGGAGGCGCTCAGGGACCATGAGACGCCTGTGCTTCGGCGCAGGCTCATCTGGTCGCTGGGCTTCCTGCTCGTGCTGATGTATTTTTCGATGGGCCACATGATGTGGGGCTGGCCTCTGCCGTCATTTTTTGAAGGCAACCACATCGCCATGGGGCTTATACAGCTGGTGCTATCGGCCATCGTGATGGTCATCAACCAGAAGTTCTTCGTCAACGGCTTCAAGAGCCTGTTCCACCGCGCGCCCAATATGGACACGCTTATCGCACTCGGCTCGTCCGCGGCGTTCGCCTATTCTACGGTGATGCTGTTCGTGATGACGCGCGCACAGTTGGACGGCGATACCGAGCGCGTCATGGCATGCATGATGGAGTTCTACTTCGAGTCCGCGGCGATGATACTGACGCTGATCACGGTGGGCAAGATGCTGGAAGCCTATTCCAAGGGCAAGACCACCGACGCGCTGAAGAGCCTGATGAAGCTGGCGCCGAAGACGGCGAACGTGCTGCGCGACGGCAAAGAGGTCACGGTGCCCGTGGACCAGGTCCTGTCCGGCGACACGTTCACGGTGCGCCCCGGCGAGAGCATACCCGTGGACGGCATCGTGCTGAGCGGCGTGAGCGCCGTCAACGAGTCCGCGCTGACCGGCGAGAGCATACCCGTGGACAAGGAGGCGGGGGACCGCGTCTCCCAGGCGACTATCAACCAGTCCGGCTTCCTGACCTGTCAGGCGACGCGCGTGGGCGAGGACACGTCCCTTGCGCAGATCATACGCATGGTCTCCGACGCCGCGGCCACGAAGGCGCCCGTGGCGAAGCTGGCGGACAGGATCTCCAGCGTGTTCGTGCCGGCGGTCATCGCCGTCGCGGCCGTCACGATGATGATCTGGCTGCTGGTCGGACAGCCCGTGGGCTTCTCGCTGGCGCGCGCGATCAGCGTGCTGGTGGTCAGCTGTCCCTGCGCGCTGGGCCTTGCGACGCCTGTCGCCATCATGGTGGGCAACGGCGTGGGCGCGCGCAACGGCATACTTTTCAAGAACGCCGAGGCGCTGCAGGAGACGGGCAACGTGCAGATCGTGGCGCTGGACAAGACGGGCACGGTCACAACGGGCGAACCCGTGGTGACGGACGTGCTGCCGGCTGCCGGCGTGCCGCGCGAGACGCTGCTGAATGCGGCATCGGCACTGGAGCGGCACAGCGAACATCCGCTTGCGAAGGCGGTGATCGGCTTTGGCGGCAATACGGAGGATTGGGAGACAGAGGGCTTCCGGGCGCTTCCGGGCAACGGCCTTGAGGCGCGGTATGGGAGAGAGGCGCTGGCGGGCGGAAGCTACGCGTTCATCAGGACGCGCGTGGATATGCCGGCCGACATGACGCGCGCCTATGAGACGCTGAGCGCGGACGGCAAGACGCCGCTGTTCTTCGCGCACGGGAAGAGGCTGCTGGGCATCATCGCCGTGGCGGACGCCATCAAGCCGGACAGCGCGCAGGCGGTCCGGGAGCTGAAGGACATGGGCATACACGTGGTACTGCTGACGGGCGACAACAGGCGCACGGCGGAGGCCATAGGCCGCCAGGCGGGCGTGAGCGAGGTGATCGCGGGCGTGCTGCCGGACGGCAAGGAGGCCGTGATACGCGCGCTGCAGGAGAAGGGCACGGTCGCCATGGTGGGCGACGGCATCAATGACGCGCCTGCGCTGATGCGCGCGAACATAGGCATCGCCATAGGCGCGGGCACGGACGTGGCCATCGACGCGGCGGACGTGGTGCTCATGCATTCGCGCCTGACCGACGCCGTGAAGGCGATACGCCTGAGCCGTGCCACCTACCGCAATATATTGGAGAACCTGTTCTGGGCGCTGATCTACAACACGCTGCTGATACCCACCGCAGCGGGCGCGTACATACACGCGCTGGGCATCACGATGAACCCGATGCTGGGCGCGGCGGCGATGAGCCTTTCGAGCTTCTGCGTGGTCACGAACGCATTGAGGCTCAATCTGATCAAGCTGAACGACGCTTCCAAAGACAGGAAGCTTCGCCACCCGGTCGACCCGGGCGCGGACGGACGCCTGCTGCCCGAGAGCCGGAACGACAACGCATCCGCCGTAAACGGCGGGGAAGGAGAGAAAACAATGGTCAAGACGATGAAGATCGAGGGAATGATGTGCGGACACTGCGAGGCGACCGTGAAGAAGGCGCTTGAGGCGATCGAAGGCGTACAGAGCGCGGAGGTCTCCCATGTGAACGGCACGGCGGTCGTGACGCTGGGCGCGGACGTCGCCGACGACGTGCTCAAGGCGGCGGTCGAGGCGAAGGACTACGAGGTCAAGGAGATCGCCTGAACATCGGGATGGGACAGAGGGGACGGTCCTCTTTGTCCCATTTTTACACTTCAGGAGGAGGACATGTCCATGGAGGAATGCTGCGTGCGGCACAAGAAGCGCACGCCCGAAGAAGTGAAGGACCTGACCACGAGGCTCAACCGCATCGCCGGCCAGGTCAACGGCATCAGGCGCATGATCGAGGAGGACCGCTACTGCGTGGACGTGCTCATGCAGGTCAGCGCGGTGCAGGCGGCGCTCAAGGCGTTCAACAGGGAGCTGCTGTCGAGCCACATACGTTCCTGCGTGGTGGAGGACATACGCGCGGGGAACGAGGGCGCGGTGGAGGAGCTGTGCGAACTGCTGAAGAAGAGCGGGTGAATGAGTCGATTCAGAATTAAGAATCCAGTATCACCGACGAATGAGAAGGAGGCTTTTCCATGCGCGCAGGCGCACAGCTCTACACGACGCGCGAGCTCTGTAAGACGCCCGAGGGCTTTGCCGAGACATTGAAGCGCGTGGCTGATATAGGCTACACCACGGTACAGGTCTCCGGCTGCTGCCCCGTGCCGGCGGACTGGCTGAAGGCGGAACTCGACAAAAACGGCCTTTCGTGCGTGCTCACGCACATACCCGTGCCCGAGCTCACCGGCGACATGGACGCGCTGGTGCGGTATCACGACCGGATCGGCTGTGATTTGATCGGCCTTGGCTACTGGGGCTTTTCCGAGGACAACGGCATGACGCTTGATAAGTGGCTTGATACGTTCCCCGCCGTGGCGCATGAGATACGCACGCGCGGGAAGTACTTCATGTACCACAACCACCACAACGAGTTCAGGAAGGTGGAAGGCGTCACGATCATGCAAAGGCTCATGGAGGCCGTGCCGGCCGAGGAGATGGGCTTCACGCTGGACACCTACTGGGTGCAGGTGGGCGGCGGCGATCCGGCGCAGTGGCTCGAGAAGCTGGCCGGGCGCATACCCGCCATACATCTGAAGGACTGCGGCTTCGGGCAGCGCATGGAGGCGCTGGGCGAGGGGAACATCAACTTCGACCGCGTCTTCGAAAAGGCGGAGGCTGGCGGCACGCGGTATCTGCTGGTAGAGCAGGACGACTGCCACGGCGAGGATCCCGTGGAGTGCCTGAGACGGTCGTATGGATATCTGAAGGCGCAGGGGATCGAGTAAATTCGGAGTTCGGAATTCGGAATCAAAAGCCGGGAATCCTTGTTCGACCAATGAGACTTTGCGTCGACGGTCAGGCAAATGCCATGGAGCATCCGCCAGATCGATGCAAAGACCATCTGCCTTCTGAAATTGAATGCACGGCAAACCTGCCGTAGGGACGTCATTCATGGCGTCCGCCCGGTCGATGCAAGGTTTCTGCGTCCTGTTAAGCATGCACCCGTGATAAACCCGCGCCTGCGTGACCGCTGCGCCGCGGAGGTTAATGGCGGCGCAGGCGCCGCCGCTACGGGGCACGTACCATCGCTCCCGCAGGGACGCCATTCATCATGGTGTCCGCGTTGCATACGATCGTCCCGCGAACAACGAGCACGACCGCAATGCCATTTTGACGATATCGATATCACGAATGGAGTGAACGCGTATGGAAAACATACGACTTGGCATCATAGGCGTGGGGAACATGGGCTCCACGCACGCGCGGAACATCACGGCGGGCAAGTGCCCCGAGCTGCGGCTCGCAGCCATCGCGGACACGAACCCGGCGCGGCTTGCGTGGGCGCGCGGGCAGTTCGGCGAGGGCGTCAGGTATTTCGATGATGCGCTCTCCATGCTGGACAGCGGCTGCATCGACGCGTGCATCGTGGCGGTGCCGCACTACGACCACGCGCGCTACGCCATGGAATGCATGAGGCGCGGCCTGCACGTGATGGTCGAAAAGCCCGCGGGCGTCTATACCAGACAGGTGCGCGCCATGAACGAGGAGGCGGCTAAGCATCCGGACGTGGTGTTCGGCATGATGTTCAACCAGCGCACGAACTGCCTCTACCGCGCGGCGCGCGAGATCGTGCGCTCGGGGAGATACGGCCGCATACGCCGCGCCAACTGGATCATCACGGATTGGTACAGGCCGCAGTGCTACTATGATTCCGGCGACTGGCGCGCCACGTGGGCGGGCGAGGGCGGCGGCGTGCTGCTCAACCAGTGCCCGCACCAGCTGGACCTGTGGCAGTGGATCGTCGGCATGCCGGACAGGGTCACCAGTTTCATGCGCTTCGGCCAGTGGCACGACATCGAGGTCGAGGACGACGTGACGACCTATATGGAATACGCAAGCGGTGCGACGGGCGTGTTCGTGACCACGACGGGCGACGCGCACGGCACGAACCGCCTCGAGATACAGATGGACGCCGCGCGGCTGACCGTCGAAAACGACGCGCTGAAGCTGCTGGTATACGACGTGGACGAACCGACGTGGTCGAAGACCAACAAGGAACCCTTCGCCTCCATGCCCGCGCACGAAGAGGCCGTCGTCACGGACGGGCAGAACCCGCAGCACGTAGGCGTGTTGAATGCGTGGGCCGGGGCGATACTGCGGGGCGAACCGCTCGTGGCCGGAGGGGAGGAGGGTATCAACGGGCTGATGCTCTCGAACGCCATGCACCTGTCCCAGTTCCTGGGAAGGACGGTAGAGCTGCCCATAGACGAGGACCTCTATTTTGAGGAACTCATGAAGCGCGTCGCCACATCGCGCAGGAAGGCGGGCGGCACGGCGGTGTTCGCAGATACCGAGGGAACGTATTGAATCCGCAAGGATGCTCACGGAGGGGGCTGTCTCATGGCCGAGACGGCCCTTTCATGATGTCCGCGCAGTCGCGTCGAGTGGCTGCGCAAGCCATGGCCCGGGAACGGACGCCATGGATGGTGTGCACCGTAGGGGCGAGACCTGTCTCGCCCGAAACGCAGCACAGGCATGTACCATGCGCCATCACCATCGCAATGAACGTCTGTCCCCATCGTGTTTTGCACGGGTTTCACATGAATCATGTTGAAGATGCGACGGGATCGTGCTAAAATAGCGGCAGCATACGTTTCCGAAGGGAGATCATCATATATATGAACATCGTCGTATTGTGCGGAGGCATGAGTATGGAGCGCGACGTGTCGCTCTCCAGCGGCGCGCTGATCTGCAAGGCGCTGCGCGCGAAGGGCCACGCGGCCGTGCTGGTCGACCTCTACATGGGACTTGATACGGACGGCGACCTTGGCGCGCTGTTCACCGACCTGCCGCCCATCCCTATGACGAAGGTGCCCAAGGGCGCGCCGGACCTCGCGAAGGTGCGCGCCTCGCGCCCGTGGAAGAGCCCCAGCCTGATCGGCCGGAACGTGCTGGAGATCTGCCGCCTTGCGGACGTGGTGTTCCTCGGCCTGCACGGGACCTGCGGCGAAGACGGTAAGATACAGGCGGTGCTCGACCTGCTGGGCGTGCCATACACGGGAAGCGGCTGCCTGGGCAGCGCGCTGGCCATGGACAAGCACCTGACAAAACAGATCGTCTCCGCCGAGGGCGTGCACACGCCCGCGTGGAAATACGTCAAATACACCGTGTCCGACATCGACGACATCGTGACCGGCACGCCGCTCCCCTGCGTGGTGAAGCCGTTGGACTCCGGCAGCAGCGTGGGCGTGTCCATTCCCGAGACGCCCGAGGCGCTGAAGGCCGCGCTGCTTGAGAACCTGCATCGCGGCGAAGTGCTGATCGAGGAATACATCAAGGGCCGCGAGATCGACGTGGGCGTACTGGACGACAGGGCGCTGCCCTCCATCGAGATCACGCCGAAGCGCGGCTTCTATGACTATGAGAACAAGTACCAACCCGGCGCCACCGTCGAGGTAACGCCGGCGCCGCTGGATCCCGCCGTCGAGCGCAAGCTGGGCGAGGCCGCGCTGATCGCGCACAGGAAGCTCGGGCTGCGCGCCTATTCGCGCGCGGACTTCATACTGGACGAAAAGGGCACGATCTGGTTTTTGGAGATCAACACGCTGCCGGGCATGACGCCCACGTCGCTGCTGCCGCAGGAGGCGGCCGCGGTCGGCATAAGCTATGAGGACCTCTGCCAGAGGATCGTCGACCTCGCTGTCAAGGAGAGCACAAAATGAAGGTATTCACGATAAGGCAGGCGCTGGAGGCCGTCCGCGGCACGTACTACGGCCCGGACGAGGCGCTCGACCGCCGCATAAGCTTCGTAACGAGCGACTCGCGCACCGCAAAGGACGGTGCGCTGTTCGTCGCGTTCAAGGGCGCGCGCGTGGACGGGCACGATTTCATGCGCGCGTGCATCGCAAACGGCGCGGCATGCTGTCTTTCCGCACGGGAGCCCGCCGCGGATGAGACGCCGTGTATCGTCGTGGACGACACGCTCACGGCGATAG
>SVGK01000006.1:18629-31958 GCA_015056395.1 Clostridiales bacterium | reverse complement strand
TTGTCCACAATGAGCTGCGTCACTTCGCGGTCATAGTATTTCACAACGTCCGGCAAAAGCCTTTCCATGATCTCACCCCATCACTGCCAATTCTCGATCACATCCGTGAATATCAGCGTGGCGATCGCCCGATCTGTCTTGAACGTGTACTGGTTCTTGAGTTTGTGCGGCTTCAATAGCTGTATACACATTTTATCGGTGATGATCCCGCTCAGATAGATCCCGATAGTCTGCTGCGTATCGTCGTTAGCCACTGGGCCGATCACGATGTCCCAGGCGCTGTCGTCGGGAAGGCGCTTGCGGTTGACTGTAATGTAGTCTAACCACGCCTTGTTGGGAGATGTAAATCTCTGTACTGCCATAGGTCGCCAAAGCGTTGAGTTCACACGGTAGAGGGTGACTGTCGGTTCTCCGGTCCCTCTGCGCCGAGTCGTCGAAATCGCCCATCGCTTTGCCTGATCGAGGTCGGAAGTGGTGTAGAATCCTGCCCCGAAATCAAGATTCGTCTTGCTGTGGTTCAGATCCGGCTGCTCAACGGCCATGTTGCTGCCATGATAGAGAACCATTACAAACACCTCCAGTTTCTTTCCCCCTGTCCATTATATACGAAAAGCATCCTCTCATCAAGTAGCAAGATCATTCTTATGTGTCAAGGGGACGGTTCTGTCGACACATTTTCAAGTACAGATGTACACACTGTCTGGCCGCTGTCGGCACTGTATGAAAGCTGTGGCGGCGGCGGGGTCACGGGCGCCATGGATGGCGCCCCTACGGGCTGTGCGTTGTTGATATGGTGTACGTTCGCGTTGGGGTCGGGCCTGCCCGACCCGTGTGCATGGCGTATTCGACATGGCCGAGGGCTTCGCCCCTTCACCATATACATACAGAGCGCCAACGGGGTCATGGTGATCCCGCCGGCGCTCTTGTGCTTTCCCTGTTTATTTGAAATACTCGACCGCAGCGCGGAACATGCCTATGTCGTAATCGCCCGGCACGTTCTTGTACAGTCCGCCGCCCACACGCTCGCTGTGGCCCATCTTGCCGAACACACGGCCGTCCGGCGAGGTGATGCCCTCTATGGCGAACGCCGAGTCGTTCGGGTTGAATCGCACGTCCGCGGTGGCGTGGCCGTCGAAGTCCACGTACTGCGTGGCGATCTGGCCGTTCTCCGCGAGCCGTTCGATCCACTGATCGCTGGCCAGGAAGCGGCCCTCGCCGTGCGAGATCGGCACGGTCACGATGTCGCCCACCTGTCTGTCGCGCAGCCACGGGCTCTTGTTCGAGACGATGCGCGTCCTCACCAGCCTGGACTGGTGGCGGCCTATCGTGTTGAACGTGAGCGTGGGGCTGTCCGCCTCCGGCTCGACGATGCGCCCGTAGGGCACGAGCCCCAATTTGATCAGCGCCTGGAAGCCGTTGCATATGCCGCACATCAGCCCGTCGCGCCTGTCGAGCAGATCCGCCACCTGCGCGGCGATCTCCGGGTTGCGGAAAAACGCGGTGATGAACTTGCCGCTGCCGTCCGGCTCGTCGCCGCCGGAGAAGCCGCCGGGTATGAACACCATCTGCGCATCCTTGAGCCGCGCGGCGAAGCGGTCGACGCTTGCACGTATCGAATCCGCGGAGAGGTTGTTCACAACGAAGATCTCGGGCACGGCGCCGGCGTCCTCCATCGCGCGCGCGGAGTCCACCTCGCAGTTCGTGCCGGGGAACGCGGGGATCAGCACGCGCGGCTTCGCCGTGTGCACCGCCGGGGCGGGCTGGTCGCTCGCCTTGAACGCAAAGTCGCGCATGGGGCGGTCCGCGGCGGGAATGTTGCAGGGATACACGCCCTCGAGTACGCCCTCCCACGCATCCAGGAGCGCGTCGGCCGGGATGGCCTCGCCGCCCTTCGTGAACATGCCGTCGTCCGTGACCGTGCCTATGAACGTGCCCGTGCCCAGCGCGTCGGGCATCTCCAGCAGGAACGCGCCATACTTCTTTTCGAACAGCTTCTGCGTATCGAGGTCTTCGTCGAAGCGGAAGCCGAAGCCGTTGCCGAATGCCATCTTCATCACGCCCTCGGCCACGCCGCCGGGCCCCAGCGTCCACGCGGCCACCGCCTTGCCCTCGCGCAGCAGCGCCGTGACACGGTCGAACACCTGCCTGAGCGACGCCTTGTCGGGCAGTCCGTCCGCGCCGTATTCGGGCGCGAGCAGGCACACCGCGTCGTCCGCCGCCTTGAACTCCGGCGACACGACGTATCGGGCCTTGTCGTGCGTCACCGCGAACGAGACCAGCGTGGGCGGCACGTCCAGGTCCTCAAAGCTTCCGGACATGGAATCCTTTCCGCCTATGGCCGCAAGCCCCAGGTCCATCTGCGCCCTGTACGCGCCCAGCAGCGCCGAAAGCGGCGCGCCCCAGCGCTTCGGGTCCCTGCCCGGGCGGGGGAAGTATTCCTGGAACGTCAGATACGTCTCGTCGTAGGACGCGCCGGACGCGATCAGCTTTGCCACGCTCTCGACCACGGCCAGATACGCGCCGTGGAAGGGGCTCGCGCTCGACAGCGCGGGGTCGAAGCCCCACGCCATCACGGAGCAGTCGTCCGTATGTCCGTGCAGCACGGGAAGCTTCTGGGCCATCGCCTGTATGGGCGTCAGCTGCCTCTTCCCGCCGAAGGGCATCAGCACGGTGCCCGCGCCGATCGTCGAATCGAAGCGCTCCGCAAGGCCGCGGCGCGAACAGAGCGCAAGGTCATTTGCCGCTTCGCGCATGGCCTCCGCGAAACCGCCCCTGTCCTCCGGCTGCGAAAGGGCCGGCGCTTTCGCCTCTATCGTGATGTGCTTTTCCGCGCCGTTGGAATCCAGGAACCTGCGCGATATGTCCACGATGTTTTTGCCGTTCCACTGCATGACGAGGCGCGGCTCCTGCTGCACCACCGCCACAGGACAGGCCTGCAGGTTCTCGCCCTTCGCGAGTTCGAGGAACCTGTCGACGTCCTCCTTCGCCACGACCACGGCCATGCGCTCCTGCGATTCGCTGATGGCCAGCTCCGTGCCGTCCAGGCCCTCGTACTTGCGCGGCACGCGGTCCAGGTCGATCAAAAGGCCGTCCGCGAGCTCGCCTATCGCCACGGACACGCCGCCCGCGCCAAAGTCGTTGCAGCGCTTGATCAGCCGCGTGGCCTCGGGGTCGCGGAACAGGCGCTGGAGCTTGCGCTCCTCGGGCGCGTTGCCCTTCTGCACCTCCGCGCCGCAGGTCTCCACGGAGTGCGCGTCGTGCGCCTTGGACGAGCCCGTCGCGCCGCCTATGCCGTCGCGGCCCGTGCTGCCGCCCAGCAGTATCACCACGTCGCCCGGCACGGGGCGCTCGCGGCGCACGTTCGCCTGCGGCGCTGCGCCGACCACGGCGCCGATCTCAAGGCGCTTCGCGGCGTAGCCCGGGTGATACAGCTCGTCCACGATGCCCGTGGCCAGGCCGATCTGGTTGCCGTAGGAGGAGTAGCCCGCCGCCGCCGTGGTGACCAGCTTGCGCTGCGGGAGCTTGCCGGGTATCGTGTCCTCCACGGGCACGCGCGGGTCCGCCGCGCCGGTCACGCGCATGGCGCCGTAGACGTAGGCGCGGCCGGAGAGCGGGTCGCGTATCGCGCCGCCTATGCACGTCGCCGCGCCGCCGAAGGGCTCGATCTCGGTGGGATGGTTGTGCGTCTCGTTCTTGAAAAGCAGCAGCCACGGCTCTGTCACGCCGTCGACGTCGATGTCGATCCTGACCGTGCAGGCGTTGATCTCCTCGGATTCGTCCAGCCGGTCGAGCAGGCCCTGCGTCTTCAGC
The DNA here is from genome assembly GCA_015056395.1 of Clostridiales bacterium. Lineage (GTDB taxonomy): Bacteria > Bacillota > Clostridia > Christensenellales > Aristaeellaceae > Faecivicinus. Next base: position 28,148 of record SVGK01000006.1, on the reverse strand, counting down.
TGCTTTGCGGCGATGGTCGCGATGTCCATCAGGCACACGGGCTTCGTGCGCCCAAGCGCGCTGCGCCCGTCCAGATAGCTCTGCCAGGCGCCCTCCAGCAGCGGGTCCTCGAAGCGCACAGCGTCGATGGTGGTCAGGAACGTGGTGTGGCGGCAGTGGTCCGACCAGTAGGTGTCGATCATGCGGATCTCTGTGATGGTCGGGTCGCGGCCCTCGTCCCGGAAGTAGCTCTGGCAGAACGCGATGTCGTCCAGGTCCATGGCGAGGCCGTATTCGCGTATGAACCGCTGCAGCGCATCCCTGTCCATGGCCGTGAAGCCTTCGAGCGTCTTGACCGCGGTGGGGATGTCCGTCCTGAGCGCGAGCGTATCAGGCATGCCGAGCGACGCCTCGCGCGCCTCGACGGGGTTGATGACGTAGTGCTTTATGCGCTCGATCTCGTCCTGCGCAAGCGCGCCGAACAGCGCGTAGACCTTCGCCGTGCGCACCAGCGGGCGCTCGCCCGTGGAGAGTATCTGTATGCACTGCGCGGCCGAGTCGGCGCGCTGGTCGAACTGGCCGGGCAGGGACTCCACGGCGAACACGGTCGCGCCTTCGGGCGCGAACGCGTCGGTCACGATGTCCAGCTGCGGCTCGGAGAACACCTTGGCGCACGCCTCGCGGAACAGCGCCTCTTCCATGCCCTCCGCGTCATAGCGGTTCGCAAGGCGCACGCCCTCGAGCGCCTTTATGCCCAGGAAGTCGCGCACATCCGAAAGCAGCGCGCGCGCCTCGTTCGCAAGCTCCGGCTTCTTTTCGACGAATACACGTAAGACCATGTGTCACCGCTCCTTTGCCATGAGCGCCCGTGCGCCGATGTCGCGGCGGCAGAAGGCGTTTTCGAATGATATGGAATCCGCAAGGCGGTAGGCTTTGTCCACCGCCTCCCTGAGCGTGGGGGCCGTGCACGTCGCGCCCAGCACGCGGCCGCCGTCCGTCAGCAGCGTGCCGTCCTGCGCAAGCTTTGCGCCGGCGATGAATATGTCGCCCTCGTGCCGTTCGGGCAGCGTGATCGGATAGCCCTTCTTATACGAGGCGGGATAGCCCTCGGACGCCAGTATCACGCAGCAGGCGCTCTCGTCTCTGAACCTGACTTCGACCTTGTCCAGCGTGCCGTCCGTGACCGCGCGCATGATCGTGAACAGGTCGCTTTCAAGCAGCGGCAGCACGACCTGCGTCTCCGGGTCGCCGAAGCGGCAGTTGTACTCGATGACCTTAGGCCCGTCCGGCGTGAGCATGAGCCCGAAGTACAGGCAGCCCTTGAAGGGCCGGCCCTCGGCGCGCATGGCGTCTATGGTCGGGCGGAATATCGTGCGCATGCACGTCTCGGCGATCTCATCCGTGTAATAGGGATTCGGCGCGACGGTGCCCATGCCGCCGGTGTTCAGCCCCTGATCGCCGTCCAGCGCGCGCTTGTGGTCCATGGAGGACACCATGGGCACGATGGTCGCGCCGTCCGTGAACGCGAGCACGCTCACCTCGGGGCCCGTCAGGAACTCCTCGATGACCACGCGCGCGCCGCTTGCGCCGAACTTCCCGTCGAGCATCATCTCCGCAAGCGCCTGCTTCGCCTCGTCCATGCTCTGGGCGATGACCACGCCCTTGCCCAGCGCCAGGCCGTCCGCCTTGACCACGATGGGCGCGGACAGCGTGTCGACATAGGCCGCGGCGCTTTCATAGTCATCGAACGTCTCGCACGCGGCGGTGGGTATGCCGTAGCGGCGCATCAGGTCCTTGGCGAAAACCTTGCTGCCCTCGATGATGGCGGCGTTCGCCCTGGGGCCGAAGCAGGGTATGCCCTTTTCCTTGAGCGCGTCCACGCAGCCTAAGACCAGCGGGTCGTCCGGCGCGACGACGGCATAGTCGATATGCTCCCGCACGGCGAAATCGACGATGGCGGATATGTCCTTCGCGCCTATGGGCACGCAGGTCGCGTCCCGCGCGATGCCGCCGTTGCCGGGCAGCGCGAAGATCTCCGTGACGGTGGGATTCTCCTTGAGCTTTTTGATGATGGCGTGTTCGCGGCCGCCGCCGCCGATGACCATGAGACGCATGTGGTACCTCCAATGATGGATTGAGGGTTTGGTTCGATCTGGGAGGAGGAATGATTCAGAATTCAGAATTAAGAATTCAGAATCAATAGCCAGGGTGGATTTGCGGGAGTTTTGAGTGTATTGCGTTTGCTGATGTGTGTTGTGGGACAATTCAGAATTCTGAATTTGTGAACAGCCCCGGCCGCCGGCCATTGATTCCGAAACACCCGAAGGGTGTCTAGCGAAGCGTCGATTCCGAATTCCAAATTCCGAATTTCATTGAGAAGCTTCGCTTCTCAATGATGGAACAGCCTCATCCCCGTGAACGCCATGACCATGCCGTACCCGTCGCAGCAGGCGATCACGCCGTCGTCGCGTATGGAGCCGCCGGGCTCGGCGACGTAGTCCACGCCGGACTTGCGGGCGCGCTGTATGTTGTCCTCGAACGGGAAGAACGCGTCCGAGCCCAGCGACACGCCGCGCTGGCCGTCAATGTACGCGCGCTTCTCCGCGTCGGTCAGCGGCTCAGGCTGCGCGGTGAAGTACTTCTGCCAGTTACCGTCCGCGCAGACGTCCTCCTCGTTGCGGTTGATGTAGCCGTCGATCACGTTGTCGCGCGTCGGGCGGGCGATGTCAGTGCGGAAGGGCAGCGACAGCACCTTGTCGCACTGCCTCAAAAACCACGTGTCCGCCTTGCCGCCGGCCAGCCGCGTGCAGTGTATGCGCGACTGCTGTCCCGCGCCCACGCCGATCGCCTGTCCGCCGTAGGCATAGCAGACGGAGTTGGACTGCGTATACTTGAGCGTGATCAGCGATATGATCAGGTCGCGCACCGCTTCCTCGGGCAGCTCCTTGTTCTTCGTCACGATGTTCGAGAGCAGCGCGCGGTCGATCGTGAAGTTGTTGCGTCCCTGCTCGAACGTGATGCCGAACACCTGCTTGGTCTCGACGGGCGCGGGCACGTAGTCCGGATCGATCTTCACGATGTTGTAGTTGCCCTTGCGCTTCTTTTTCAGTATCTCGAGCGCCTCGTCGGTGTAATCGGGCGCGATCACGCCGTCGGAGACCTCGCGCGAGAGCAGGCGCGCCGTGACCGCGTCGCAGGTGTCCGAGAGCGCCGCCCAGTCGCCGAACGAGCTCATGCGGTCCGTGCCGCGCGCGCGCGCATAGGCGCACGCGATGGGCGAGTCGTCCAGCCCCTCGATGTCGTCCACGAAGCACGCGCGCTTGAGCTTGTCCGGGAGGGGCAGCCCCACCGCCGCGGAGGTCGGCGAGACGTGCTTGAACGACGCCGCGGCGGGCATGTCCAGCGCGGCCTTGAGCTCTTTCACCAGCTGCCAGCTGTTGAGCGCGTCCAGGAAGTTGATGTAGCCGGGGCGGCCGTTCAGTATCTCGAGCGGCAGGTCGCCGCCGTCCGCCATGTATATGCGGGAAGGCTTCTGGTTGGGATTGCAGCCGTATTTCAGCGCGAATGAATCCATGATGCACCTCCATGAACAATTCGGAATCAGGAATTCGGAATTCGGAATTAATAGCCGGAAATGCCGTTTGTCAGCGGGTGAACTTGTTGATGATGCGGTCTTCGACGTTTTGGCCGTCGGCGTCCTGGAAGCGGACGTAGAGCGAGATCTTATTGTCGGCGTTCAAGCTGTCCCAGATCTCCGCGGCGAATCGATCGATGTCGTCGTCGATCGCCACGCGCTCCGGCTCGCCCTGGAACGTGGGTATCGGGTCCCCGTCGCATACATAGGTGTGCAGGAAGTGCCCCACGCCCCTGATCGCGGGATAGCGGAAGCCATAGCGCGCGCAAGCGGTGCCCTCGGCGTCCGCGCTCTTCAGTATGCTCATGTCGTAGCAAAAGCCGTCGCGGCCGAACGTGACCATGCCGCTGATGCGCGGCGTCAGGTTGGGCGCGTCCGGCTCGAACTGTCTGGATTCGAGCGCCTCGAAGAAGTTCTTGCCGGCCTCAAGGCCCTCCGCCACGGTGTCCGTCTGGTCGCCGTTGGTGACGATCAGTTTGTCGCCGACCGAACGCACCGCCGCGTAGATGATGAGGCTGGGGTCCTGTACCTTCGAAGGATCGAAGGGCTCCGTGTACACGGCGCCGTCGCGCTCTACGAACACGCGGTTGCGGCTGTTCTGGCTGCGCCCCATGATGAAATAGGCCGCCGCAGCGCGCCCAGAAGGCGTGCACCCGAGCACGATGCCGCGCCCGGGATAGGTATTGGAAGAAAGAAGGGAAGAAAGCGTATCGAGCGCATAAATATCCATGATAAACCCCCTGAGAATAATTAGGAATGAGTAATGAGTAATTAGTAATGAATAGCTCAGACCATTGAGAAACGCACACTTCCGTGAGCATGACAATTCCTCATTCCTCATTCCTCATTACTAATTCCGTGCTGATCTTCTCCACCGCCCTGGGCAGGAGCTTCCACTCCGCCAGGCGCATCACGCGCTTTTGCAGCGTCTCGGGCGTGTCGTTCTCGCGTATGTTCACGGCCTTCTGCAGTATGATCTCGCCGCCGTCAGGGATCTCGTTGACGAAGTGCACCGTCGCGCCGGTCACCTTGACGCCCTTCCGGAGCGCCGCCTCGTGCACCCTGAGGCCGTAGAAGCCCTCGCCGCAGAACGACGGTATCAGCGAAGGATGTATGTTGAGTATGCGGTGGTCGTATCTCGCCGTGAAGGCGCCGGAAAGTATCGTCATGAAGCCCGCCAGCACGATCAGGTCGATGGCCGCCGCCTCGAGCGCCTCCGTCAGCGCCGCCTCGAAGGCTTCCTGCCCGCCCAGCGCGCGCTTGCTCAGCGTGACGGTAGGCAGGCCCGCCTTCTCCGCCCTCGTGAGCGCGTAGGCGTCCTTCACGTTCGACACCACCAGCGCAAGCTCCGCGTGCGGCATCTCGCCGCGCGCCGCGGCATCGATCAGCGCCTGCAGGTTCGTGCCGCCGCCGGAGACCAGCACGGCCACGCGCGCCCGTCTCACAGTATCACCTTCTCTTCGGAGACGACGATCTCGCCGAGCAGCACGGCTTCCTCCCCCGCCTCGCGCAGTATCGCGAGCGCGCGGTCAGCTTTGTCCCCCGGCACGACCACGGACATGCCTATGCCCATGTTGAAGGTGTTGTACATGTCGCGCTCGGGTATGTCGCCCGCGCGGCGTATCATGTCGAATATGGGCTTCTTCGGCAGGCTCGACCTGTCGATGCGTGCGCCCAGCCCGTCGGGTATGCAGCGCGGTATGTTCTCGTAGAAGCCGCCGCCGGTGATGTGCGCCACGCCGTGCACCGGCACCTCTTCCATGAGCTTCAGCATGGGGCGGACGTAGATCCTGGTGGGCGTGAGCAGCGCCTCGCCCAGGCTCTGGCCGCCCAGCTCGTCGACGGGCTTCGTGATGTCGCTCTTGCCGATGTCGAAGACCTTGCGCACCAGCGAGAAGCCGTTCGAATGCACGCCGGAAGAGGTCAGGCCGATCACGGCGTCACCAACGCGCATTTTGCTTTTGTCGATGACCTTCGCGCGGTCGACCACGCCCACGGTGAAGCCCGCCAGGTCGTACTCGTCCTCGGGATAGAAGCCCGGCATCTCCGCCGTCTCGCCGCCCACCAGCGCCGCACCGGCCTGCACGCAGCCCTCGGCCACGCCCTTCACGATGTCGGCGATCTTTTCAGGCGTGTTCCTGCCGCAGGCGATGTAGTCCAGGAAGAACAAGGGCTTCGCGCCCACGCACAGCACGTCGTTGACGCACATGGCCACGCAGTCTATGCCCACCGTGTCGTGCCTGTCCAGCAGGAACGCGAGCTTGAGCTTCGTGCCCACGCCGTCCGTGCCGGAGACCAGCACGGGCCGCGTCATGCCCGTCAGGTCCAGTTCGAAGAGGCCTCCGAAGCCGCCCAGGTCCGTCACCGCGCCCGCGGTCATGGTCCTTGCCACGTGCCGCTTCATCAGCTCGACCGCGCGGTAGCCCGCCGTGATGTCGACGCCGGCCGCGGCGTAGCTTTCGGAGTATGAGGTCCTTTCCATGTCAATCCCTCCCGTCCCAGCAATAGGTGCAGAGCTTGCAGCGCGGCAGGCCTATGGCCTCCGTGACGCCGTCCAGCGACTGGAACTCCAGCGACGCGAAGTGCAGCTGCTCGCAGATGCGCCTGCGCAAAATCTGGCCGCGCTCCGTGTTCGTATCGGCGTATTCGCTGATGTATTTGACGCCCTCCGCGCCCTCCTGCTCGTCGATCACGCGGCGCGCGATCAGCTCCATGTCCGAGGTCGCGCGGGAGAAGTTCAGATACTTGCAGCCGAACATGATCGGCGGGCACGCGGAGCGCATGTGCACGCTCTTTGCGCCGTTGGCGTACAGGAACTCGACCGTCTCGCGCAGCTGCGTGCCGCGCACGATGGAATCGTCCACGAACAAAAGGTCCTTGTCCTTGATGAGCGCGTGTATGGGGATCTGCTTCATCTTGGCGATGCGGTTGCGCTCCTGCTGCCTGGTGGGCATGAACGAGCGCGCCCACGTCGGCGTGTACTTGATGAACGCGCGCGCGAACGGCACGCCGCTCTCGTTCGCGAAGCCTATGGCGTGGGGCGTTCCGGAATCCGGCACGCCGCCCACATAGTCCAGATCGGTCAGCGCACCGCGCTCCATGTCGTTCCGCGCCATGATGCGCCCGTTGCGGTAGCGCATGAGTTCGACATTGACGCCCTCGTAGGTCGACGTCGGATAGCCGTAGTAGCTCCACAGGAACGAGCATATGCGCATGTCCGTGCCGGGCGGGCTCAGCTGCGTGATGCCGTCCGGCGTCAGCGCAACGATCTCGCCCGGTCCCAGCTCGCGCACGTCCTCATAGCCCAGCTTCTGGAACGCGAAGTTCTCGAACGCCGCGCACGTGCCGTCCTCGTTCTGGCCCAGCGCTATGGGCAGGCGGCCCAGCCTGTCGCGCGCGGCGATCAGCGTGCCGTCGTCCTTGAGTATCATGATGGAGGCCGTGCCCTCGATCTCCTTCTGCGCGAAGCGTATGCCCTCGACGAACGTGCTCTTCTGGTTGATGAGCGCGGCGACCAACTCGGTCGAATTGACGCCGCCGCCCGTGCGCGCGTCGAAGTGTCCGCCGGAGAAGGAAAGGTAGTGGTCGATCAGCGTTTCCGCGTTGTTGATGACGCCCACGATGCATATGGCATAGGTGCCCAGGCTCGAGCGTATCAACAGCGGCTGCGGGTCGTAGTCCGATATGCAGCCCATGGCCGAGGCGCCGCGCATCTTGTCGAACACGTCCTCGAACTTCGTGCGGAAGGGCGCGTTCTCGATGTTGTGGATGTCCCGCTGCAGGCCGATCTCGGCGTCCCACGCGGCCAGGCCCGCGCGGCGGGTGCCCAGGTGAGAGTGGTAATCCGTGCCGAAGAACACGTCGGATATGGCGTCATGGCGCGTGACGGCGCCGAAAAATCCTCCCATAGAACCTCCAGAGCAATTCGGAATTCGGAATTCGGAATTCGGAATGGATAGCTGTTTCAGCCCATGATGCGCTTCATCATTTCCTGATAGGCGCCTTCGACGTTGCCCAGGTCGCGGCGGAAGCGGTCCTTGTCGAGCTTCTCGTGCGTGACGCTGTCCCAGAAGCGGCAGGTATCCGGCGAGATCTCGTCCGCCAGCACGATCGTGCCGTCCGCCAGGCGGCCGAACTCCAGCTTGAAGTCCACGAGCGTGACGCCTATGGAGGCGAAGAACTCCTTCATGACGTCGTTTACGGTGAAGGCGTAGCGCTTGATGGTCTCGATCTCCTCCGGCGTGGCCAGCTTGAGCGCCAGCGCGTGGTAGGCGTTCAGCAGCGGGTCGCCCAGCTCGTCGTTCTTATAGGAGAACTCGATCGTGGGGGCGTCGAACACGATGCCCTCTTCGACGCCGTAGTGCTTGGCGAAGGAGCCTGCGGAGATGTTGCGTATGATGACCTCCAGCGGCACGATCTGGACCTTCTTGACCAGCGTCTCGCGGTCGGAGAGCTCCTTGACGTAGTGCGTGGGCACGCCCTTTTCCTCGAGCAGCCGCATCATGAAATTGGTGACCCTGTTGTTGATGGCGCCCTTGCCCTGTATCGTGCCCTTCTTCAGGCCGTTGAAGGCGGTCGCGTCGTCCTTGTACTCGACCAGCAGTATGTTCGCGTCGTCGGTGGCGTAGACCTTCTTGGCCTTGCCTTCGTAGAGGAGAGCCTGCTTTTCCATGGAAACCTCCTTGTGGAATTCGGAATTCTGAATTCGGAATTCGGAATTTGATAGCATGGGGTGTGTCGATGGTTTCGTGCGGTATTTTTGGGGCCGTAGGTTTGGGTCTGTTCGCATGCCTTGAGGGAAAGGCCGTCTCCGTAGGGGCGCGCCTTGGTGCGCCCGCGTCCGCCTGTCCCTGCGCGCGCCCGCCCCTGCGGTCAGTCGTCCAGGCGGGCGAGTATGTCCCTGTCCTTCTCAAGGACCTTTTCCGCGTCCGCCCTGCGCTTTTCGTCGAGCTTCTTTGCGAGGGCGGGGTCCTCGACCGCGAGTATCTGCGCCGCCAGCAGCGCCGCGTTCGCCGCGCCGTCTATGGCGACCGTCGCCACGGGTATGCCCGTGGGCATCTGCACGGTGGACAAGAGCGCGTCCAGGCCGTCCAGCCTGCTCCCGCTGATGGGTATGCCGATCACGGGAAGCGTGGTGTTTGCGGCGATGCTGCCCGCCAGGTGCGCGGCCATGCCTGCCGCGGCGATCAGCGCGCCGAAGCCGTTCTCACGCGCGTTCTGAGAGAAAAAACGCGCCTCCTCGGGCGTCCGGTGTGCCGAGTAGACGTGTACTTCAAAGGGTATGTCGAGTTGCCTGAGTTGTTGAGCGGCCTTCCGCACGATGGGGAGGTCGCTGTCGGAGCCCATGATGATGCCGACCTTTTTCATGGCGATGCCCTCCTGCCGCATAGGGTGATCCGTAAGGTCCCCTGTGGTGACACACAAAGTGTAGCATGGACGGCGACGCGCGGTCAAGCAAAGTGCGTATCGCGCAAATTATGATCCGAACATTATGCGGTTAATTTTTCCGTATCGTTCCGAATATTCGGAAAGAGAGGCTCGATGCGGCCAAAAGAAAGACAGCCCCGGGTCGAAGGCCCGGGGCTGCGGGGGTATGCTGTCTTCTCGGTTTAACCCAGCACGTAGCTCACGCCGTTCTGCGTGCACCAGTCCACGGCGTAGGCGCCGGAGACGGTCGTCACGGTGAAATTGCCGTTGACGTTTTTGAAGGCGTTGTTGCCGATCAGGGTGACCGACGCGGGCAGGTTGATCGAGGTCAGCGCGGAGCAGTTTTCGAAGGTCGAAACGCCGATGGTATCGACCGTGTTGGGCAGTGTCACGGACGTGATGTACTGTGCGCCGCTGAAGAAATACGGGCACAGCGCTTCCACGCCTTCCTGGATCGTCACCGTCGTCAGCTTCGGACA
>SVGK01000006.1:0-18619 GCA_015056395.1 Clostridiales bacterium | reverse complement strand
TACTGTGCGCCGCTGAAGAAATACGGGCACAGCGCTTCCACGCCTTCCTGGATCGTCACCGTCGTCAGCTTCGGACAATCCTTGAAATTATCTCCAAACGAATGGCAGCTCGTTATGCTCAGCGGATAATGCACGCTCGCCAGCTTGCTGCAGCCTTTGAAAACGCTCCATCCCATCGTTTCCACACTGTCCGGCAGATTGGCCGCCGTGAGCGACGTGCAGTTCTCAAACGCCGAAGCACCTATGCTGGTCAGCTCTTCGTTGAAATACACATCCGAGAGTTTCGTGCATCCATAGAATGTACTGCTGCCCAGCGTCGCGCATGCCGCCGGCAGCGCCACAGAACTCAGATTCGTACATCCATTGAAGGCGCTGTCGCCGATCGACTTGATATCCTCCGGGAATATCACGCGCGATATCGTCTTGTTTTTGAACACGTTCGCCGCGATCTTCGTGACCCTGTGGTCTTCGTCCGCCATCGCGGGGATCTCGACGACGCCGGCCGTGCCGTTCCAGCCGGTCACGGTCGCCTCGATCGCGTTCGGATATTCAAATGTGAAGTCGGAAACGGAATTGGAGATGTCCTCGTAGGGTATGTCATGAGAGACGCACCAGTTTGCGCCGTAGGTACCGGCGTAGCCCCACCCGATCACGTTGGGGCAGCCGTCAAAGGCATCCGAGGCGATGTAGCTCACGCTCTCGGGGATATAGATCCTTGTCAATGAGGAGTTCGCAAAAGCCCTGCTCTCGATCCTCGTCAGGCCGTCGGGCAGGTCCACCTCGTCAAGCGACGTATCGCCATAGAACGTCTCCACGTCGACCTTGGCGACGTTCAGCGGTATGTTCAGCGTGTCAGCATATCCCGCCTGCGCAAAACAAAGAGGTAACACAAGTGTCGTCATCAGTACCATCAGCAACGCCATTCTCTTCATGTCTCAACACACCCTTTCATTGTATTCGGTCCTGAAACTTCATCGCTTCGGATCAAAGTCGATCCGGGTCAGCAGGTTCATCGGGATCCACGCGGTCCCTCCGTGCCAGGCGATCATTCCCCATACGTTCGGGCTGACCCGCAGGCCACGGTAGCCCGGCGCGTTAAGCACATAGACCAGCGTGCCGTTGTACAGGCAGCCCAGCTCCTTCGCGCCGGCGTAGGTCGAACGCGGTGTATCATTGACGCTGATCGAAAAATCGAGCCAGTTGCTCACCACATAAAGACCGGCGTTCTCTCCGGAATACACGCGGTTCACCTCTTCGGGGGGCAATGCGGCGGTCGCGGCCGCCGCGAGCGCCTGCACGAGCGCCCTTCCGTTTTTCTCGGGCCCGGGCGGATCCGCTTCCTTCACGGCGCTCTTCTTCATGGCCACGACTCTGGAAGAAAAGCCGCCGCTGTGTATGCGCGGCGCTTCTGTCAGCGCCATTTCCCAAAGCGTGTTCGGATCGCACAGGCGCGAGGAACGCAGCCGGTCCAGCGCCGCGGATTCGACCATCCGGTCGCCGTAGATCGCATGGAGCCCCAGCATCGTGAGCCGAAACGCGGCCTGAAGGTACAGCTTGCGCGCGTCGACTGCCGCGTCGGGCGCGGGCCGGAGCGATATGAAAAAGGGATACAGCCTGCAAAACTCATCGTCGCTGCCCATATCGTGGACGCCCTCCTCCAGCTCCGTCAGGGCAAGGTGTATCCGCGTCGGGTCGATCACCTCGTCCAGTACGGACAGTATCCACAGCGTCATATACATCAGCCCGTGATGATCGAGATGCTCTTCCAGATCCCGGTACAGCTGCTTGGGCAGCGAATGGGGGACCGTACGGTTCATCAGGTTGCTCAGCGTCCGCCGACGGCCGACGCTGGTGTTGAAAACGGGCAGTACGGCCGGCTCCGGTATGGCCTCGCAGATAAAGCAGAACCAGAAGTCCGTCTGCGTGAATGCGATATCCTGTCTGAGCATCGGCAAGGATATCTCTCCTGCGCTGCCCTTCAGAAAACGGTACAGGTAACGTGGTGTCAAGACCGGAGCGGCCATGGTGTGATCCCTCCATTGCCCGGGCGGATACCCGGCGGACAACTTTTTTAAATATTGTAGCATATTCGCCCCAAAAATTCATGCCACTTTACCCCCCATATCTGCCACTTTTGGAAAATCAGGCGTTTATTGAGAAATTTTTTTCGAACTTTGCCTGTGGGCGGGGCATGGCGGGGCGCGGCGCGGATGGGCTCATGTCCTCCCCCAAGCTCCCGTCTCGACAGCTTCTCCTTCCCGTCCCCTCTTGCGCAAACGCGCAAAACATATTATAATATCTTTACGGAAAGGGGGCGACGGCCCATGATCGCCGTTGTGGCCGGCATCATCGAACAGCACGGGCGCATACTCCTTGCGCAGCGCAAGGCCGCAGGACGCCTGCCGCTCAAGTGGGAGTTCCCGGGCGGCAAGCTGGAGCCAGGCGAATCGCCCGAGCAGGCGCTGGAGCGCGAGCTCGACGAGGAGCTGGGCGTGAAGGCCCGCGCGGGCCGCGTGTACGACGTGAAGCTCAACGAGTCCGGCGACATACTGCTCCTTTTCTACTTTGTCACGATCGTCGAAGGCGCGCCTGAGCCGCTGGACGCCAACGCGCTCGCGTGGGCGACGCCCGAGACGCTTGCAAGCTACGACCTCGCGCCCACGGACCGGATCGTGGCGCAGAGACTTGCCGAGGAAACGGGGAGGTGAACCTATGGCCGGATTCGGAACGCTGCTTGCGGGACACGTGCCCGCGTGCATCGTGATACTGGTGGGCTACGGGCTGCTGATCGCGGAGATGTACATGCCGGGCTTCGGCGTCGCCGGGATCTCCGGCACCGCGCTGGTGATCGGCGGCATAGCCCTCATGCAGCCCACCGCTGCACAGGCGCTTTTGCTCGTGGTCATAAGCGTCGTGATACTGGGCGCGGCGCTGTTCTTCGCCATGCGCTCTCTCAAAAAGGGGCGGCTCAACCGCACCGGCGTGGTGCTGAACGACGAGCTGGACGCGGGCGAGACGCGCGACCTGTCCGCGCTCGAAGGCATGATGGGCACGGCGCACACCGCCATGCGCCCTTCGGGCATCGCCATGCTGGGGGGCGAGAAGGTCAACGCCGTGTCCGACGGCGACTTCATACCCGCCGGGGCGCGCGTGCGCGTGGAGCGCGTGGACGGAAAGCGCGTGGTCGTGCGGGAGAGCAAGTAGTGATTCGGAATTCGGAATTCGGAATCAATAGCTGAGGAAGGATATACAGGAGGGAAGCTAAATGACGAGCGCAAGCATAGCGACTTTGGTCATCATCGTCGCGGTACTGATCGTGGTGTTCATATTCTTCACGATGTTCCCCATAGGGCTGTGGATCGAGGCCATGGCCTCGGGCGTGCACATAAGCCTGATCAGCATGTTCGGCATGCGCCTGCGCCGCATCAACCCGGCGCGCATCGTGCGACCGCTGATACAGGCGCGCAAGGCGGGCGTCGAGGTGGACCGCAACAAATTAGAGGCGCACTACCTGGCGGGCGGCAATGTCGAGCGCGTGATCAACGCGCTGATCTCCGCGCAGTCGGCTGAGATACCGCTGGAATTCGAAAAGGCCATGGCCATAGACCGCGCGGGCCGCAACGTCGAGGACGCGGTGAAGATGTCCGTCAATCCCAAGGTGATCGAGACGCCCATCGTGGCAGCCATCGCCAAGGACGGCATAGAGCTGCGCGTCAAGGCGCGCGTGACCGTGCGCGCGAACATATCGCAGCTGGTCGGCGGCGCGGGCGAAGAGACCGTCATCGCGCGCGTGGGCGAGGGCATCGTCACCACGGTGGGCTCCTCGGAGACGCACAAGGCGGTGCTGGAGAACCCGGACCTGATCAGCCGCACCGTGCTCAACAAGGGCCTTGACGCAGGCACAGCCTATGAGATACTGTCCATTGACATCGCGGACGTCGACGTGGGCCGCAACATAGGCGCGCAGCTGCAGATGGACCAGGCCGAGGCCGACCGCCGCATCGCGCAGGCGAAGGCGGAGGAGCGCCGCGCCATGGCCGTGGCGCAGGAGCAGGAGAACATCGCCACCGTGCAGGAGATGCGCGCGAAGGTGGTCGCCGCTGAAGCCGAGGTGCCCAGGGCCATGGCCGAGGCGCTGCGCACGGGCAAGATGGGCGTGATGGACTACTACAACATGCAGAACGTGATCTCCGACACGAAGATGCGCGACGCGATCGCGAAGGACCAGCCGAAGGAATGACCGCGAGGACAGAGGAGGTATTCTCAATGAAGAGGTTTGTCGCTGCGGCCGTGGCGCTGTTGATCACATTGGGCTGCGCCGCGTTTGCGGAGGCCTATCAGGAACAGATACTTTTCAGGAAGATCCCCTGGGGCAGCTCGTGCGACGAGATCGCGAAAGAGATCCCGTTGAGCGATCTTCGCGCCAGCCGCGGACACGGCACCGCCGAACTGCTGCTGAACGGCGAAGGTATGGACACGGATGTCGGCACGGAATACGTCGGGCGCTGCACCGAGGATCTCCCGACCGTGGCCGGCTATACGCCGAATTACATGGAGTTCTACTTTGCCGCCGTGCCCGACGAGAACGGGTATCTGCCTGTGGATGAAAGCGGGAACATCATCGCGGACATGCAGCGCACGAAGCTGTACGCCGCTTATTACGCGATACAGGCCGGGAACAGCCAGAAGAGCCAGATCGACGCCTATCTCGACCTCACCAACAAGCTCACCAAGCTGTACGGCGACGCGGACGTGACGACGGACACCGAGACGGTCTGGCACGGGACCGAGGGGACGATGGTCTCACTCAGAAAGGTATATTGGTCCGGATACTGGACGACGGACATCGTCATCGCCTACGGCTGCACGCAGGGCGACGAATGGCTCGGCACGGCACAGGACGCCGTCGACAGGGTCTTTGCCGAGGATACGGAAGGATTGTGAATTTCACGTTGACACCCGGGCGATATTGCATTATAATATAATGGAATTTTTGCAGAAGGGGTGTTTGATATGAAGACCAACCGAAGCCTGCTTGTGCTGATACTGCTGAGCCTGATCACGTGCGGCATATATTCGCTGTACTTCTGGCACGTGTACGCCAGGGACATGAACGTGGTGTGCATGGGAGACGGCAAGCACACGCGCGGCATACTGGCGCGCATCGTGTTCTCGATACTCACGCTGGGGATATACGACCTGATCTGGATGTACGGCGCGGGCGAGCGCATATCGCTCAACTGCCACAGGTACCAGACGCACTGCAACACCTCCGGCGGCAGTGTGCTGCTGTGGTATCTGCTGGGGTCGCTCATCATCGTGGGTCCGTTCATCGCGCTGTACAAGCTGATCGACGGCCTGAACCAGCTGAGCATCGCGTACAACAACAACAGCGTGAAGTCCGCCGGCGGCGTCAACGTCAACGTGAACGTGAACGCCTGACCGGATGCGGCGGTGGCAAATGGGGGGCTGCCTTCGGATGAAGGCAGCCCCCCTGTTCGGTGTGATATCCAGTTGAAAAAAGCCCCGGCATGTGATAAACTGGCTGTCGAAAGGAGGTCATGCAATGAAAAAGGCATTCCTTCGCGTGGCGGCGATCATGGCCGCCGCGGCCATGCTGCTCATCATGACGGGCTTTGCGGAAAAGGAGGAAGGTACCATGTGGATGAAGATCGGCGACACGCAGGTCAGCGTGACCTGGGAGGACAACGCTTCCGTCGACGCGCTCAGGCAGCTGGCGGGCGATGCGCCCTTGGAGATCCAAATGTCCATGTACGGCGGCTTCGAGCAGGTGGGCGCCATAGGCAGCAGCCTGCCCCGGGACGACGTGCAGGTGACCACGTCGCCCGGGGACATCGTGCTGTATTCCGGCGATCAGCTGGTTGTGTTCTACGGCCATAACGCCTGGGCCTACACGCGCCTCGGGCACGTCGACGACAGTACGCCTGAGGACATGGCCGCGCTGCTGGGGAACGGCGATGTGACGATCACCATAGGCACGGACTGACCGAAGGACATCGTGCTGTTCAGCGGACGGCTTCGAAGGCTGCGTCCAGCGCGGCGATCAGGTCGTCCGCATTTTCCGTGCCTATGGACAGGCGTATCGTGTTGGGCTTTATGCCCTGGTCGAGCAACTCCTCCTCCGTGAGCTGGCTGTGCGTGGTCGTGAAGGGATGTATCACCAGGCTCTTCACGTCCGCCACATTGGCCAGCAGCGAGAATATCGGCAGGTTGTCTATGAACTTCTGTGCCGTGGCGGAATCGCCTTTGATCTCGAACGTGAATATGCTGCCGCCGCCCTTGGGGAAGTACTTGGGATACAGCGCATGGCTGGGCTCCGTCGCCAGCGACGGATGGTGCACCGCCTCGACCTGCGGATGCTTCGCGAGGTACTCGACGATCCTGAGCGCGTTCTCCACGTGCCGCTCCACGCGCAGCGAAAGCGTCTCCAGCCCCTGCAGGAATATGAACGCATGGAACGGCGACAGCGTCGCGCCGGTGTCGCGCAGCAGTATGGCGCGTATATAGGTCGCGAAGGCCGCCGGACCCGCGGCGTCGGCAAAGGATATGCCGTGATAGCTGGGATTGGGCTCGGCGATCCACGGATACCTGCCGCTCGCCTTCCAGTCGAAGCGCCCGCCCTCGACGATCACGCCGCCTATGGCGGTGCCGTGTCCGCCTATGAACTTGGTCGCGGAGTGCACCACGATGTCAGCGCCGTAGTCTATGGGGCGCACCAGATAGGGCGTGGCGAAGGTGTTGTCGACCACCAGCGGCACGCCCGCCGCGTGGGCGATGGCAGCGATCTTTTCGATGTCGGCGATGTTCGAGTTCGGGTTGCCCAGCGTCTCTATGTAGATACACTTCGTGTCGGGCCTTATGGCGGCCTCGAAGCTGCCCTCGACGTCGGGATCGACGAACGTCGTGGTGATGCCGCTCGTGAGCGGCAGCGTGTGCGCCAGCAGGTTGAACGTGCCGCCGTAGAGCGTCTTGGACGCCACGATGTGCTCGCCGGCTTTGGCCAGCGCCTGCAGCGTATATGTGATGGCCGCCGCGCCCGACGCCAGTGCAAGCGCCGCGGTGCCGTTCTCCAGCGCGGCGATGCGCGCCTCGAACACGCCCTGCGTCGGGTTGGTCAGCCGGCCGTAGATGTTCCCCGCGTCGCTCAGGCCGAAGCGCGCCGCCGCGTGCGCGGAATCGCGAAACACATAGGACGTGGTCGCGTAGATCGGCACGGCGCGGGCGTCGGTGACGGGATCGGCCTGCTCCTGGCCGATGTGCAGCTGCCTGGTCTCAAAGCTCCAGTTGGCGGGATTGCGGATATCGGACATATCTCATTGCCTCCTTGTCGGGATCGTTATGTTGCGCACGTGTGCTTTATGGGCATTTTAGCGGAAAACCGCGCGCCTGTCCAATACCCTTTGCGGATATGCGCCTATAGCCTCAGCCTATGGCCGCCGCCCCATTCTTTACCTTTTTGCTCTGTCATCACGGGCGGGATTATGGTATAATCAAATGGATGGATCACAATGGAAAAGCGCCGCGTCCCCGCGGGGACCGGCATCGATCGAAGGAGGTCATTTCATGGAGACAACCGAGCGCAAGCCCGCAAACTTCATCGAGGAGATCATCGACCAGGATCTGGCGAGCGGCCGCTTCGACCACGTGCGCACGCGCTTCCCGCCGGAGCCCAACGGCTTCCTGCACATAGGCCACTGCAAGGCGGTGTGCGTCGACTTCGGCACGGCGCAGAAATACGGCGGCGTGTGTAATCTGCGCTTCGACGACACGAACCCCACCAAGGAAAACGCTGCGTTCGTCGAAGGCATCGAAAGGGACATCAAGTGGCTGGGCTATGAGTGGGCCGAGCTGCACTTCGCCTCGGACTTCTTCCCCCGCCTGTATGAGATCGCACAGGATATGATACGCCGCGGACTGGCCTATGTCGACGACCAGACGCCCGAGGAGATGCGCAAGAACCGCGGCACGCTGACCGAGCCCGGCGTGAACAGCCCCTGGCGCGACCGCAGCGTCGAGGAGAACCTCGATCTGTTCGAGCGCATGAAGAACGGCGAGTTCGAGGAGGGCACGCGCGTGCTGCGCGCGAAGATCGACATGGCCTCGCCCAACGTGCTCATGCGCGACCCGACCATGTACCGCATCAACCGCCACCCGCACCACCGCACGGGCACCGAATGGTGCA
Source organism: Clostridiales bacterium (assembly GCA_015056395.1). Taxonomy (GTDB): domain Bacteria; phylum Bacillota; class Clostridia; order Christensenellales; family Aristaeellaceae; genus Faecivicinus. The sequence continues at coordinate 10,416 of SVGK01000006.1, read as the reverse complement.
TCTATCCGATGTACGACTTCCAGCATCCGCTGCAGGACGCGGTCGAGGGCATCACACACTCGCTGTGCTCGCTGGAGTACGAGATACACCGCCCGCTTTACGACTGGTTCGTCGAAAAGGCGAACATCACCGACCAGCCGCCCAGGCAGATCGAGTTCGCGCGCCTGAACATCGAGCGCACCGTGATGTCCAAGCGCCTGCTGCGCCGCCTGGTCGAGGAGCACGTCGTATCCGGCTGGGACGATCCGCGCATGCCCACGCTGGTCGGCATGCGCCGCCGCGGCTATCCCGCCAGCGCCGTGCACGACTTCATCGACCGCGTGGGCGTGGCCAAGGCCGACTCCACCGTCGAGGCGAACCTGCTCGACCACTGCGTGCGCGAAGCGCTGGCCGACCACGCGCCGCGCGCTATGGCGGTGATCGATCCGCTGAAGGTCACGCTGATCAACTGGCCCGAGGACAAGACCGACGTGCTGACCGTCGAGAACCACCCCGACCATCCGGAGATGGGCGCGCGCGAGGTGACCTTCGGCCGCACGCTCTGGATCGAGCGCGAGGACTTCATGGAGGAGCCCGTCAAGAAGTTCTTCCGCCTGGTCCCCGGCAAGGAGGTCCGCCTGAAGGGCGCGTACATCATCAAGTGCGAGGACTTCGTCAAGGACGAGGCGGGCAACGTGGTCGAGCTCAAGTGCACGGTCGACATGGACAGCCGCTCCGGAAGCGAAGGCGCGAACCGCAAGGTCAAGGGCACGCTGCACTGGGTCAACGCCGGCGACTGCGCGCCGTGCGAGTACCGCCTGTACGAGCCCATATTGGCCGAAGACGACGGTGAGAACGCGGACGTGGACTTCCTGGAGCGCCTGAACCCCAACAGCCTGACCGTCAAGAACGGCTACTGCGAGAAGTACGCCGCTGACAGCGATGTGGGCAGCACGTTCCAGTTCCTGCGCATGGGCTACTTCTGCAAGGACAAGGATTCCACGCAGGAACTGCCCGTGTTCAACAGGACGGTCGCGCTGAAAGATTCCTGGGCGAAGGAAGCGAAGAAGTAAACAGGGGATGTATAAGATATGATGACGGGGGCGGCTGCGCGGCTGCCCCCGTCAAATAGTCTTCTTTGTAGTCTCCTCTCTCACCGGCAGCACCATGCGTATCCGTGTGCCGAGCTCCGGCCGGCTGGTCACCTCGAAGCATCCGCCGTGATTTTCCACGATCCACTGCGCGATGGAGAGGCCCAGGCCCGTGCCGCCCTTCTGCCGCGCCGGGTCCGCCTGGAAGAAGCGGTCGAATATGCGGGGCACGTCTTCTTCGCCTATGCCCATGCCGTTGTCCTGCACCTGGAGCCACGCGTTGCCGCCGTCCGTGCCGGCGCTCAGGCGTATCGACGCGCCGCCGGGCGTGTAGCGCTTGGCGTTGTCGATCAGTATCCTGGCCGCCTGCTTGATCAGCGCCGGGTCCGCGGAGACCGGCGCGGCGTCGAGCCGGCCCTGCCGCCAGTCGTGGTCCGGGTCGATCATGCGGTATTCCTCGAGCAGCTCCGCAGCCATCTCGGAAAGGTCCATAGGTTCGGGCGTCAGCGGCTGGCGGCCGTTGTCGCCCCGCGCCAGGAACAGCAGCTGTTCCACGAGGACCTTCATGTGCTCCGCCTCCGTCTTGATGGCGGCGATGGATTCCTCCAGCACCTGCGGGTCCTCCTTGCCCCAGCGGTCCAGCATGGCCGCGTAGCCCTGTATCACGGCGATGGGCGTGCGCAGCTCGTGCGACGCGTCCGAGACGAACTGCGCCTGCTGCCTGTAGGCGGCGTGCATGCGGTCGAGCAGGTCGTTTATGGCATCCTCCAGCCCCTTCAGGTCCTTGTCGCCGGTGGACAGCCTGCCGCCCATGTCGATGCGCTCGATCGCGTGCTCGAGGTCGTGGAAGCGCGCCTCGTCCGGCGCCGGTGTCTTTGCCGCGGCGTCCGTGAGCCGCTGCGCGGTCTGGGCCATCCTGTCGAGCGGCCTGAGCAGCCTGCGCACGCTGCGCTTGCCGCCCGTGAAACCTAAGAGCCACAGCGCGCCCTCCGCGATGAGCAGGGGCCGCCCGAACAGCGCGACGAGCTCGAAGAAGGGCATAAGCGGCACCGTGTGTGTCGTCCCCGCCCAGTCGAAGCTGTAGACCGCAGATCGGAAGAAGGCCATGTCCGCGATGTCCCCCGACGCGGTGAGCGCCCTGGGCAGGTCCCAGCCGGCGAACGCGCCCGTGACGGCCGTCTCCTGCACGTACAGGTAGGCCGCGAAGCACGCGGCCAGCGCCGCGATGTTCGTCAAAAGCAGGTGCCACAGCCGGCGCCACTGCCAGCTGTGGGCGATGCGCCGCGCGATGGAGTTGACCCGCCGGTTCACGTTCATTGGCGCACATCCTTTCCGTTGCCGCGCGGCATGGTCATTCGCGCAGCACGTAGCCCACGCCGCGCACGGTCTGTATCAGCTTGAGGCCGAACTGATCGTCGATCTTGCCGCGCAGATAGCGTATGTAGACGTCCACGACGTTGGTCTCGCCGATGTACTCATAGCCCCAGACGCGCTCGATCAGCGTGTTGCGGCTCAATACGATGCCCCTGTTCTCCATGAGTATCTTCAGCAGGTCGAATTCCCTGTGCGTGAGCTCCACGGGCTGCCCGGCGCAGGCGACGGTGTGTCTGTCGGGATCCAGCTCCAGCGGGCCCACCTTCAGGGCATGGGACGCCGTCTCCCTGTGGGCGGACTTTCGCAGGCACGCGCGTATGCGCGCCAGCAGCTCCTCGATCTCAAAGGGCTTCGTGACGTAATCCTCCGCGCCCATGTCCAGCCCCGTCACCTTGTCCATCACGGTGTCCCGCGCGGTCAGCATGATCACGGGCGTGTCCACCGTGCGCCGCGCGCGGCGCAGCACCTCCAGGCCGTTGAGCCCCGGCAGCATGATGTCCAAAAGCACCAGCGCGTAGTCGCCCGTCTCCATCATGCCGAGCCCGTCGCGTCCGTCTGCGGCCTTGTCCACCGCGTAGCCCTCGTGCATGAGCTCCAGCTCCACGAATCGCGCGAGCTTCGCCTCGTCCTCCACGATCAGTATGCGGTCTGCCATCGGATCATCTCCCATTGGGCCCCGGGCACGCCGCCATGGTCGTGGCCCGGGGCCTTGATGGAACAACTATACCCTAAATCGGATGCCGTGTCAATCCTTGCTGCGGATCTCGTCGATGACCTTGTCCGCCGCCTCGCCGGCCTTGTCCATGGCGCTGTTGATGGAATCGCGGCCGAGCTCCTTGCCGCTGAAGCTGTAGCGGAAGCCCGCGAACAGGCCGATCACCAGAAGCGGCACGCACACCCAGAAGGCGAAGAACAGCAGCAGCACCACGACCGTCGTGGGCATGTCGATCACCAGGTCCTCGGAATCCTTGCGGCGCACCTCGAAGTGGTTGCGGTTGCCCATGTCCAGCAACTTCTTGAGCGCGACGCCCAGCTTGGTCAGCACGCGCTGGTCCTTGCGGCCGGTGTCCTCGTCGACGGACTTCTGTTCGCGGCGCGTGGTGTAGGTGCCGCCTTCGGTACCGTGCTCCTTCTCAAGCAGCAGCGCCGCCTCGAGCATGTCCCAGTCGCTGGCCTCCAGCGCGGTCTTGGCCTCCTCCAGCGTGATGCCCATCTTCTCGGAAAGCTTCTCGGTCATTTCGTAGTTCGTCATTTTCTTTTCCTCCATTCATCGTGTCCTTTTGTCCTGTTGACGTGGTCATTATAATCCCGGGACATGAGAACACAAGAAAAGAAAGATTAGAAGGAGATGAGAAAGCGATTGGATCGTTATAATGCTTCCCCGCCGCCCGGAAAACGATCTCGATCGCATGCCATTCAGGACAGTTCCCGCGCGAACAGGTCCGGCAGCGCGTCGTACAGATAGCGGAACATCGTATCGTAGTCGTGCACGCCGCCCGGCAGCACGTCGTAGCGCAGTCTGCCGCCGAACACGTCCTCGCGCGCCCGCATGGCCCTGATCTGCGGGTCCAGGTTCGGATAGGCGATGTCCTCGGACCCCGTGATCGCGCGTATGGCGAAGGCAGGCAGGCCCTGCCGCACGGCGGCGTCCGCCAGCGCCGCCGCCGTCTCGAGGGGATGCGATCCCCCGCCCTTCTCGCCGCAGGTCCAGCAGTCGCCGCTCAGCGGCAGGAAGCGGCCGAACAGGTCGAGCGCCTGCATGAACGCGTACCAGGTCGCCACGGCGCCCATCGAGAAGCCGCCGACCGCGCGGTCGCCGCGCGCGAAGGTCCTGCCCGTGTATCCCTCCGCGAGCGGCATGACCTGTTCCCTCAGTTCATCGATGAAGCGCTTCACGGCGATGCCGGAGCTCGAGGGAGACTTGTCCGTCTCCGCGGCCGCATAGAAGCACGGCGCGACGATGTACACGGGCGCCATGTCGCCGGAACGGATCATGTGGTCGACCATGTTCAGGAATGCGGGGCAGAAGAAGCTGTGCTGGTCGCCGCCGCCCCCGTGGATCAGGTAGACCATGCGCGCCGCCGGTCCGTCCGGCACGTACAGAAGCGCGTACTTGTCGCCGTAATCGAGGCGTTCGACGCGGCCCGTGCGGTCGCACGGTTCGAGGTATCCCTGCGGTATCGTGTTCATGGGGATGGTGCCCTCCTTTTTGAGGTCAGGATCTGTGCAATGGGGTCCGCGGCGGCGCCTGCGCCGCCATGTTCTTTCGGAAGCGCGGGCGAGACAGGTCTCGCCCCTACGGGTGCGTCCCTCCGCATACCTCACAACAACAGATCGGGGCCGCCTCGAACGGATGCTTCGACCCTTTTCGAGGCAGCCCCTGCCGGATATCGCCGCGGCCGTCAGCCGCCCTGTTCCTGTCCTTCTTCTTCGTCCTCCGCGAACAGCACCTCCTGCGTGTGTATGTCCGCGATGCCCGTTGCGGGCAGGTTGTTATCCGCCTGGAAGCGGCGCACCGCCTCCGCCGTGCTCTCGCCGTAGTCGCCGTCGGCGGGGTTCCCGTTCAGCGCGGACTTGGCGCTGGAGTCCAGGTAGCCCAGCTGCCAGAGCCGCTCCTGCAGCAGCACGACGCTCCAGGAATAGCTGCCGACGCTCAGCTCCTCGTATTCGATGGTATAGGGCTGCGGTATGGGCATGGAGACCTCCGCCGTGGTCAGCTCATAGGTGGCGTTGGCGGGCAGGTCGAACATCTCGTTCAGCGTGACCAGCTGGTAGCCCTGCTCCACGGCATAGGGTATGAACTCGCGCAGCTTGACCATGTCGTCGTCCGTGGTGTGGAACAGGTAGATGGAGCCCGGCCTCATGTAGTCCTTGATGGTCTCCATGCTCGCGTCCGACCCGGACACGTTCCAGTGGGCGATGGCCAGGAAGCCCATCTGCTTCAGGTAGTTGTGCGTGCGCTGGTCGTACTCGCCGTCGCCGCCCATGAAGCGGAAGAAGTGCTGCTGGTAGTTGCAGCCCAGCGCGTTGTTCAGCGCGTTGCGCTGCTTCCAGATCTCCAGTGCCATCTCCTCCTCGGGAAGGCGGAATATGCGCGCGTGGCTCCAGGTGTGGTTCTCGACCTCGAAGCCCAGCTTGAACACGGCCACCTTCAGCGCGTCGGCCATGCCGGTCTTCAGTATGTTCTCGCCTATGGGGAACAGCGTGAGCTTGCCGCCCTGCTCGTAGGCCAGCTCGATCAGCTCCCTTGTGTTGTCGAGCTGGAAGCAGTCGTCCACGGTGATGCAGATCTTCTTCTCGGTCGTATTGCCCTGCTTTACGATGGGCAAGTACTCGAACACCGGCGCGGGCTCCTCCGTGGGCTCGGGCGTGGGCGCCTCGGTCGGGCTCTCGGTCGGCACGGGCGTCGCCTCGGGCAGGGCGGTCGGCGCGGGCGTGGGCATGGCCACCTCCTCGGACTGCCTCTGTTCGATCGCCTGCACGCGCAGCTGTGTGCGCGCGTCGCGATCCGCAGCGTTCACGCTGATGATGCGGCCGGTGATGTTCGCCACGAGCAGGCATATCACGCAGATGACCACCGCGCACGCGGCGCAAAGGCCCGCGAAAACGCCGCGCTCGTGCCTCAGACTGTTCTTACGTCTTTTGTTCGCCATATCTTTCTGTATACCTCACGCTCGTGATAATGGGACATCTTGTCGATTGGTCGACACTCGAACCCGCGGGGACATGGCGGCCTGGAGGCCGCCGCTACGGGTGCTTTTTTCTTGCACCGACATCGACGGTCTTTCTGCGGTCGATCCCCCGCTTGCGGGGACGTGGCGGCCTGGAGGCCGCCGCTGCGGGCAGGTTTTCCTGAATCGATACCTCCACCGATCAGTCGGCACTTGATTCTTAATTCTGAATTCTACTCCGGCGCTTCCTCGATCAGCCCGCCGCGCAGCTTGACATCCAGCGGCATCTGCGCGCCCCTGCGCCGCCGCGCGGTGCGCATCTGCTGCGCGTGGTGGCGCGCAAGCTCGTTCGTGGCCAGTATGCGCTTCATCAGCATCGTCACGATCAGCTCCATCTCGCTGCCCTCGGAGTAATCCGCCTCGGCGGCGAAGTCCACGCGCTCCTGCAGGAGCATGTCATCGCTGGTCTCGGTCTTATCAGGCTCGTGCACGGCGATGGAATAGCCGCCCTTCTGCTTGGTCATCTTCATGCACGGCACGTCCGTGAGGCCGTCGCCGACATAGATCATGTTCGTGAACGGCACGCGGCGCATGTACTCCGGCGTGTAGGCGTTCAAGTCGCGGTCGTTCGTCACGTCCATGATGCCCTTGTTGATGCGGAACAGGTACTGCGTCTTGTTCGTGTAGTTCACGGCCGTGGAAGGCCACACGGGCTGACCGGAGGCGTCGTAGCAGAACGAGGCGGCGAATATCGCCTTGAATTCCGCGCCGATCGCCGTGCCCTGTATGATCTCGGTAAGGCCGGAGGATATGATGTAGTGTTCGACGTCCAGCCCCAGCCCGTCGCCTATGGCGTTGACTCGCCTGAACCACGTCTCCACGCCGGGGAAGAACGCCACGTCGCGCCCCAGCTCCCTGAGCGCCTCGCGCGAGAGGTCCAGCGCGCCCTTCGCCATCTTCTGCATCAGGTACATGTACGTCAGCACGCCGTCCATGCCGTGCGCCGCCCCGAAGTCGCGGCAGAGGCCCCAGAAGTCCTTAGGCGCGACGCCTATGCCGGGCAGGAAGGAGTATTCCTGCATGTCGCGCGGCGAGAGCGTGTGGTCGAAGTCATAGATCAATGCGACGATGGGGCGCGGCATCAGACGACCTCCCTCCCCTTGAGCGGGCTCGGATGAAAACGCGGCCGACCCTCCTTACGGATCAGCCGCATCCATTTCACTTTGATATCAGATGGCGAAGTCCTCGTCGAGCACGTTCTCGCCGTCATCGGGCAGATCGTCGCCCGCCTCGGCCGGCGTCTGCTCCTCGGCTCCCGCTTCCGCGTCGGGCTGCACGGCCGCGCCCACCTGCTCCGCCGTCGGCGCGTTCTCGTCGTACAGCGCCGTCAGCGTGGCGTCGTCCGCGACGCCCGTCACGGGCAGGCCCGCGACCTGCTGGAATATCTTCACGGCGGTCATGGTCTTGTTGCCGAAGCTGCCGTCGGCCGTGTCGTTCAGATAGCCCAGGTCGATCAGGCGCTGCTGCAGCCGCTTGACCTCGTCGTTCTTGTCGCCCTTGGAGAGCGTGTTGTAGTTGGGCGCGGGCGTGGCCGTGGGTTCGGGCGCCTCGGTCATCACCGCGACGACCTCGCCGTTGATGATGGCGGTGAGCGACGCCGCGCTGTTCGCGCTTTCGAGTATGGAGATGGAGTTGTTCACGACCGCCCAGCGGACCTCGGGCGTGGTGCCCGTGGACACGGTGGAGTCGAGCTCCATGGCGTCGGCGGTGATACAGTTGCCTATGTTTCGCTGTATGGCGTTGAGCGCGTTCATGAACAGCAGCTCATTGTCGGTGGGCTCCTCGGGCGTGAGCGCGGCCACCTCCGCCTGGGAGGCGCTCAGTGCGCTGGTCAGCACGCCGAAGTCGCTGCCCGAAGCCTTGAAGCTGTCCAGTATCTCGTTTTCATAGGCGGTGGTCGAGTGCTGCTTGATCAGGGCTATGCCGTTGTCATAGAGCTCCTGCCCCACGTTCTCGATCGGCGAGGACGCCGTGTTCGTGCGCATGTACCTGAACCACAGCACGCCGCCCACGGCCAGCAGCGCCACCACCGCCACCGCCAGCACCACCTTGAGCACGCGGCTCAGCGAGAAGCCGGCGCGGCCATCCTCGTCGTAATCGGATATCTCTTCGAACTCGGAGACCTGGTCGTCCTCGACCAGCTCCGCCTCCGCGTCGATGTCGACAGGCTCGGCCGGCTGGCCCTCGTCCAGGCTCTCGTCCGCGAAGCTCTCGACGAAGTCCTCCGCCGGCTCCGCGTTGCCCTGCCTGCGCTGGCGGCGCTGCGCCCTCTTCATGGACGTGGTCTCTATGGCCTGTATGACCTGGTTGGCGTCCTCGGATATGCCCGACTGCCCCGCCGTCTTGATGTCGCGCGGGCGGAAGCGCGTCATGTCCAGGTCCTCCATGGACAGCTCGTCGTCCAGTGCGCCCAGGCTTTCCGCGGCCTCGCGCGAAAACTCGTCGTCGGGTGTGAGATCCTCGTCGCTGCGGGCTGGCTGGCGCATGGACGGCACCTCGGGCGCGTCGTCCCGCGCGGTCTCGAACAGGTCGTCCGGCTGTGTCTGGCGCGGACGCGCGGCGCGGTTCACACGCTTCGTGCCTCTGAGCAGGGCGGCGACATCGTCGCCCGGCATTATGCGCGGCTGTGCAGAGGTGTAGGCCGCGCCCAGCAGCGCGCTCTCCAATATTTCAGCGCCGCAATAGGCGCAGCTCTCCGCGCCGGGCGCGAGCGTGTGGCCGCATTTTGAACAAAACATCGCAAGCCCTCCTTATATAGACAGGCAGAACCATACTACCATACATGATAGAATGGTTCTGCCAAGAGGTCAAGGATATAATTATGACTTTCGTTTGAAATGGTGGTCACAATTCGCCGGGGCGATGCATCAGAACACGTCCGGGAACGTGTTGCTTTCGCCCGTATCCGCGCCGAACTCGACGTCCGCCTCGGCCTCGCCCTCCGTACCCACGTTGGCAGGCTCGATCACCGGCGTGTCGTAGGATATGGCCTCGTACATGGGCGGATTGCACTCCGGGCACGGCGCCAGGCCTTCCTTCAGCGCATCGCGTATGGTCAGCTGGCGGCTGTTGTGCTGTCCCTCGCAGTCCTCCGCGCCGTGGTAGTACTTCGCGTTGTGGTAGACGGAGTACACCACCGTGTCCAATAGTGCCTGCTGCGCCGCGATCTGATTCTCCTGCGAGACCTGTATCACGGTGGAATCGGTGTTCTCGCTCTCCGGCACCTGTGCGCGCGCGATCTCCTCGAGGCTGGAAAGCGCCGTCAGCACGTCGCTCTTGGGCGCTTCCGTGAACAGCTCCGTGCTGCCCGCCACGGGCGCGGCGTTCACGACGTCCGCGGGCTGCCTGAGCGAGCACACGAACAGCACCATCACGGCGGTGCCCACAGCCGTGAGCAGCATCCTTGCGCGCAGCTTGTAGATCTGCAGCCGCCATATCACGAGTATGCCAAGCGGCGGCAAAAGCAGCGTCAGCAGTATCGCCAGCGGCCCGCGATAGCCGCGCAGGCCGCCGCGCGGCCTGGGCTGTGCGGATCTGTTCGCGTTCATGGCATCAAGCGCCGGCCTGCTGCGCCTTGTAGGCTTCCAGCGCGCGCGCGAGCTGGTCCGGGCAGGACGTGTCGCCGCGGCAGGGTATGCCCTTGCAGCACGCGATCACATCGTCGATCGTGCGGCCCTCGCACAGGCGCGCCACGCCCACGGTGTTGCCGCGGCAGCCGCCCACGAACCGGACGTTCTTCACGATGTCGCCCTCGATATCGAAGTTTATGGCGGAGGAGCAGGTGCCCCTGGTCTTGTATGTGTACATGGAAAGGACCTCCTCTTGATGTGTCGGGATACTTTTTACCAATTATATGTCCTTTGCGCGGGTCTGTCAAGGGAAACGGTATGACGGAAATCGGGCATAACGTAAAACAGGTGACTATTCATTCACAGACTGAATAGTTGCTAAAACAGAACGACCGGAACCATCCTTAAAGGACGATCCCGGTCTGGCGATGCGGAAGGGGCTCGAACCCTCGACCTCCAGCGTGACAGGCTGGCATTCTAACCAACTGAACTACCGCACCATGGTGGGCCTTCAGGGACTTGAACCCCGGACCGATCGGTTATGAGCCGACTGCTCTGACCAACTGAGCTAAAGGCCCAAGACCTTGTAAGGCTTGAAAAATGGTGACCTCTACGGGACTCGAACCCGTGTTACCGCCGTGAAAGGGCGGTGTCTTAACCGCTTGACCAAGA
>SVGK01000005.1 GCA_015056395.1 Clostridiales bacterium | reverse complement strand
GGCGAACGCCGCGTACACGCCGAAGCCCTTGAAGTGGTACCAGTCCTTGCGGTCGTCCTTGTCCTTCATGTTGGGCTCCATATAGAAAGTGCCCTGGGGCGTGGAGTCCTGCACGCCCGCGGAACACAGCATCTGGCGCACGATGCTGCCGTCCTCGTTCGAATAGATCGTGACGATCTGGTTGGTCAGATCGACCGTGATGCGGTAGGGCATGTCCTCGCCTTTTGCGAACGCGGGCGCCGTAAGCGTCAGCGCAGCGATCACAAGCGCGGTGAATGCCGCCAGCAGGCGTTTCAAAGCCATAGAGATACCTCCCGAAATGCATATGTCTTCACAACTGCGCTTCATTTTAGCACATCGAAACGGCACGGTCAACGTTGTTTTGCTGAATTATCATCGCAAAATCGTCGAATTTCCAATCTGTTCACGCGCTGTTCACGCCTTTCGCGCGATAATGGATTTGTTCTTGCAATCCACGTCCAGTTCTGTTATACTCACAATAGACGTGATTGAAAGGTGGTCATGCGCCATGGGCTTCTTCGGAAACATGATGAACAACTATATGTACGGCAAGGCCGGTCAAAAGGATTACACCATATCCGACATGCCGAAAAACAGGTTCGAGCTGTTCGGCGCCGTGTTCAAGGTCAACTGGGGCGCGCTCTTCGGCATGAACCTGCTGTACATGGTGTTCTGGCTGCCGGCAGTCATTTGGTCGTTCATCGCGCTGCTGCCGCTCACGGACGAGGCGGCCCTGATGGGCGCAAGCGTGCAGAGCTACATCTCGACATGGCTGATGCTCCTGATCCCCTGCATACTGATCACGGGCCCGTTCACCGCCGGCGCCACATACGTGGTGCGCAACTGGGCGCGCGACCAGCACAGCTTCTTCTGGAGCGACTTCTGGGAGGCGGTGCGCAACAACTGGAAGCAGTCGCTTGTGGTCTCGCTGATCAGCGGCGTGATGCCTTTCCTGACCTACATAGGCTTCGTGTTCTACTCGTCCATGCTCGCGCAGAGCGTCGTATGGGTCGTGCCGCTGGGCATGCTTTTGATGATCGCCATGGTCTGGAACCTGGTCGAGATGGTCATCTACATGATGATGGTCACCTACGACCTGAGCGTCAAGAACCTGCTGCGCAACTCGATACTGATCACGCTTGGCAGCCTGCCGCGCGCGATCGGCGTGCGGCTGCTCACGCTGGTGGTGCCCGCCATCGCGCTGGGCCTTGCGCTGATCGTGCCCTCGATACAGCTGCACGTGCTGCTGGTGCTGGTGCTGCTCTATTTCGTGTTCCTGGTCGCCTTCAACATGCTGATCACGTGCTCCTATGCCAACGCGATCTGTGAAAAGTACCTGAACGAGAGGATCGAGGGCGCGGAGACCAACATAGGTCTGCGCCCGGAGGACTGGGACGACACGGTGTATCTGCCGGAGGATGATGAGGATTGATGCCTTCCACTGAGCTGCTGGCGCCTGCCGGCGACATGGAGGCGCTCGAAACGGCGCTGCGCTTCGGCGCGGACGCCGTTTATATCGGCGGTCCTAAGCTTCAGCTGCGCGCCGCGAAGGCGGGCTTTTCGATGGAGGGCGTCGCCGAAGCGGCCAAGAGGGCGCACGCGCTCGGAAGGAAGCTGTACGTGACCGTGAACGCCTTCTGCGACGACCAGGACATTCACGCGCTAGGCGACTACGCGCAGGCGCTCCATGAAGCGGGCACGGACGCCGCGATCGTCGCGGACCTGGGGGCGATACGCGCGATCCGCCGCACGGAACCGCGCCTGCCCGTGCACGTGAGCACGCAGGCGAACTGCCTGAACGCCGAGGCGGCGCTCACTTATCGGGACATGGGCGCGGCGCGCGTGGTGCTGGGACGCGAGATGACGCTAAAGCAGATCGAAGCGCTGCACAGGCGCGCGCCGGACATCGAACTCGAGGCCTTCGTGCACGGCGCGATGTGCATGGCCTATTCCGGGCGGTGCATGATCTCCGCCGCGCTGACCGGCCGAAGCGCCAACAGGGGCGCGTGCACGCAGCCCTGCCGATGGACATACCATCTGATGGAGGAGAAGCGCCCCGGGCAGTTCTTCCCGGTCGAGGAAGACGATCGGGGCATGGCGATACTGAGCTCGTTCGACCTGAACGCGCTTGGTTTCATCGACAGCATCGCCGCAGCGGGCGTGACCTCGTTCAAGATCGAGGGGCGCATGAAGTCGCCCTACTATGTCGCCACGGTCGTGAACGCCTACAGGCGCAGGCTCGACGGATATCCGGACACAGGCGCGCTGCAGGCGGAGCTGGATTCGGCCAGCCACCGCCCCTATTCCTCGGGCTTTTACTTCGGCGAGCTCAGGCGGCATGCGGGCGACCAGGGCGTCTACATCGCCGACTGCCGCTTCGTAGCGAACGTGCTTGAAGATACGCGCAACGGCGTGACGATGGTACGGCTGCGCAACAGGATAAAGAAGGGCGACGTATTGGAGATACTCTCGCCGCGCACGCTGGGTACGAAGCTCGTCGTCGACGGGCTTTTGGACGGTGACGGGAACGCCGTCGATGAAGCGGCCGTGCCCGACAGGACATATGGACTCATCGCGGAAGCCGCGCTCGAAAGGGGCGACTTCCTGCGCATACGCACAGACGAAGGAAAAGGAGCGTGACGCACAATGATCACAAAGGACATCACGTCCGGCGGCATACGCATCGTCTCGCAGGAGGGCGGTCCCGACCTGGGCCTCGCCGAGGGCTCCGGCGTTTCGATCATCGAGCAGGACGGCCTCTTCTTCAAGGACCACGAGCGCACGGGCACGCTCCTTCCCTATGAGGACTGGCGACTGCCCGCGAAGGAGCGCGCGAAGGACCTATCCGCGCGCATGACCATAGAGGAGATAGCGGGGCTGATGCTCTATTCCTCGCATCAGATGGTCCCGCCGCGCGCGGGCATGCCCTTCCGCGGCACATACGGCGGAAAAGAATACGAAGAAGCGGGCGTGCCGCCCTACGCGCTCTCGGACCAGCAGAAGCTGCTGATACAGAAGGACCACATACGCCACATACTGATGAGCGCCGTGCGCGACGCGGACACGTCGGCGCGCTGGAGCAACGCCCTGCAGGCGCTCGCGGAGGCACAGCCGCACGCCATACCCGTGAACATCTCCTCAGATCCCAGGAGCGGCGCGCGGCACGCCTCCGCCGAATACAAGAACGCCGGCTCCGACGTGAGCCGTTGGCCGGAGGGCATAGGCTTCGCGTCGTGCTTCGATCCGGACGTCGTCCGGCAGTTCGCGCACGACGCCTCGATCGAATACCGTGCGCTGGGCATCACCACGGCGCTGGGTCCGCAGATCGACCTGTCCACCGAGCCGCGCTGGATGCGGCTTCAGGACACGCTGGGTTCCGTGACGGAGGACGTGCTACCGCTGGTGCGCGCCTATTGCGACGGCATGCAGACCACCGAAGGCGCGTCGGACGGCTGGGGGCGCGAATCCGTCAACACCATGGTCAAGCACTGGCCGGGCGGCGGCACCGGCGAGGGCGGGCGCGACGCGCACTATCCCTTCGGCGCCTACGCGGTGTATCCCTCCGGCAACGCGGCGGAGCACATGAAGCCCTTCACGGAGGCGGCCTTCAGGCTGGACGGCCCGACGAAGTGCGCATCGGCCGTCATGCCCTATTACACGGTCTCGTGGGGATTTGACGACACGGACGGGCAGAACGTCGGGAACTCCTACAGCCGCAACATCATCACACAGCGCCTGCGCGGCGAGGCGGGCTTCGACGGCATCATCTGCACGGACTGGGGCATCACGGGCGACCCCGCGCCGGTGATGGATTCGTTCGGCAGCCGCTGCTACAACGTGCAGAATCTCACCACGGCCGAACGCCACCTGCGCATACTCATGAACGGCGTGGACCAGTTCGGCGGCAACAACGACCCTGTGCCCCTGATCGAAGCATACAGGATAGGCTGCGAACGGTATGGCAGGGACGTGATGGACGCCCGCTTCCGCGAATCGGCCGCGCGCCTGCTGGTGAACATATTCCACTGCGGACTGTTCGAGGATCCCTACCTGGACCCCGCGGCCTCCGCGCGCATCGTGGGCAACGAGGAATTCCGCCGTCACGGCTATGAGGCGCAGCTCAAGAGCGTCGTGCTGCTCAAGAACAAGGGCGGCGCGCTGCCGCTGAAGGAAGGCCTCAAGGTCTATGTGCCCGGGCGCAGACTCAGGGCGACCAAGAGCTTCTTCAGGAGCGAAGTGCCCGCGCGCGAGGACGACCCCGTGACGGACGACGTGATCGCGCGCTACGGCGTGCGCGTACCCACGCCCGAAGAGGCGGATGTGGCCATCGTGTTCGCCGAGAGCCCCGCCAGCGACCCCTACTCCCCCGAGGACGCCGCGAGCGGCGGCAACGGCTATCTGCCGCTGACCCTGCAGTACAGGCCCTACACCGCCACAGAGGCGCGCAAGCCGAGCATCGCCGGCGGCGACTTCCGCGAGAGCTTCACCGACAGGAGCTACCGCGGCAAGACGAACATCGCGGTGAACGAGTCCGACCTGGACAACATACTCGATACGCGCAGGGCCATGGCGGGCAAGCCCGTGATCGTGGTGGAGACCATGAACAACCCCATGGTCGTCTCCGAATTCGAGGCGGAGGCGGACGCCATCGTGGCGGAATTCGGCGTGTCGCGCGAGGCGGTGCTGGACATCGTGTTCGGACGCTGTCAGCCGCGCGGTCGGCTCCCGTTCCAGCTGCCGCGCGACATGGCCACCGTCGAACAGCACGCGGAGGACAGGGCGCTCGACCTGGATGTCTACACGGATGAACAGGGCAACGCCTATGACTACGGCTTCGGCATAGGGTTCGATGGGAAGAGGCTGGGATAACGGCCAAGCGCCGCGCACGACGATCATCGTGCGCGGCGCTTGGCCTTCAATTCAGAATTAAGAATTCAGAATCAATAGTGCCCATGGTAAGACCGATCCTGTCCGACCGGAAGTCAACAGGTCAGCATCACATCACTCCTGACCCAGCCATCCAACTCCTAACTCCTCACTCCTAACTCCTAACTCCTTCCTCCCCTTCCCGGCAGCGTCACCGTGAACGTCGTGCCCTGCTCGGGCGCGCTGGTCACGTCGATCCGCCCCTTGTGTATCTCCACGATGCTCTTTGCGATGGCCAGCCCCAGCCCGCTGCCGGGCTTTTCGGAATTGTGGGACTGGTCAACGCGGTAGAAGCGGTCGAATATCTTTTGCTGCGCCTCCTCGGGTATCGCGTCGCCGGTGTTGTATACCCTGAGTATACGCCTTTCCCCCTTCTCGGCCAGCGAGACGCGTATCGTGCCTGCGTCGTCGGAGTACTTGACAGCGTTGCTCAGCAGTATCACCACAAGCTGCTTGACCATCTCTTCGTTCCCGAATGCGGATATACCCTCCGGCACATCCGTCTCGAGTGTACGGCCCGCCTCGAACGCGACGCTTTCGAACGGCAGCGCCACGCTGAGCACGGCGCGGCTCATGTCGAAGCGCTCCATGGGCTGGCGGCCCGGATCCTTGTCCATGCGCGCCAGCGCGAGCAGGTTCTGTATCAGCGCGTCCGAACGGTCGATCTCGGAGCGTATGTACGCAAGCTCCTCGCTTTTCCCGATCTCCCCTTCCAGCACCTGCGCGTTGGCGGAGATGACCGCAAGCGGCGTCTTCAGCTCGTGACTGGCGTCCCATACGAACTGCTTCTGCTTTTCGAACGCCTGGTCGACCGGCCTGATCAGCCTGTTGACGATCAGTATCGCCCCGATGGAGAGCAGTATGTCCTCGATCAGCGCCGCGAGAGCGGTCGTGCGCAGCACGCTCCGCGCGTTCTGCTGCTCCACGCGCGCGTCCACCACGACGATCAGCACGCTGTCTTCGCCGTCGCTGCGTTTGAAATACTGGCTTCCGATATTGCCCGACGCGCTGTCTTTTACGAAGACCTGCGCCGCCATATCCGCGATCTCATCGTCGGTGTACAGGTCCGCGCGGTCGCTGACCCAGTCCTGCACGGTGCCGTTCTTGTCGAGCCATATCGTGTAGTAGTTCGACATGCCCGCCCGGCTGACCTCGTCCAGGCGCTGGCTCATGAGGCCATCACGTCTTTCTGTCGGCTCGTTCCCGTATCCCGGCCCCATGGGCTGCATGCCGTTCGGCTGCTGGCCCGAGGCGCTCAGCGCCTCCATGTCGTCCGGCAGCGGCGGCCTTGTCGCCGTCTGTGAAAAGCTCCCGTCCGACGGTCTGCCGCCCCGGCCCAGCGGCCTCTCGCCCCCGTTTTCGATCAGGAGCGAGAGCACCTGCTCGACCTGCGTGCGTATGTCGCGCTGGTTCAATGCGTTTATGCAGAACACGACGCCCGCGCTGGCCAACAGAAGGCCGGCCAGTACGGTGAGTATCATCCTCCGCCTGAGCGCGCGTATCATGCCTCTTCCTCCAGCGAATAGCCCACGCCGCGCGAGGCCTTGATCTTGACCTTCGAGCCCACGAACGTCAGCTTTTTCCGCACGAACGAGACGTAGACCTCCAGATTGTTGTATTCCGCGTCGCTCTCATAGCCCCATATGCGCTCTATGATGACATCCTTGGGCAGTATCTGCCTGGGATTGCGCAGGAACAGCTCCATCAGCTGGAACTCCTTCGCACCCAGCTTCACGGACTGTCCCGTGGCCGTGCAGCTGAGCTTCGCCTCGCCCTGGTTGAGCGCAACGTCGCCGAACGCCAGCGCCATGACGGGCGTCTCGTCCTTGCGGCGCGTGATCGCGCGCAGGCAGGCCAGCAGCTCCTCCATCTGGAAGGGCTTGGGCAGGTAATAGTCCGCGCCGCTGTTCAGGCCGTGCACGCGGTCGTCCAGACCGGCGCGCGCGGTGAGCATGCACACGGGCGTGGCGACGCCCTCGCCGCGAAGCTTCTCAAGCACCTTGAAGCCGTCCATGCCCGGCAGCATCACATCCAGTATCACCGCGTCGTATATGCCCGAAAGCGCATAGTCATAGCCGTCTGTGCCCGTGTACACGGGGTCGACCAGTATGTTGTCCTTCCTGAGCATACGGCATATCGCGGAGGAGAGGTTCTTTTCATCCTCGACCAACAGGACTCGCATATGGGCCTCCTTGAGCGTTCTTTTGTAATGAGAGTTCTTTTGAAAAACGGGGATCCGAAAACTCGTTCAGATCCCCGTGCGTCCGTCATTCTCTCAGTCGATGTGTCCGGCCTGATCCGCGTCGAAGCTGAGCGTGTACCTGACCAGCGTCGCGGGCTTCATCACCGTGCTGTCGACGTCTACCGCCATGGGCCGCGCAAGCGACGCGGCCGGCAGCGTGAATACCGCGGTCCCGTCCTCGTATTCGGGCAGGAACTTCTCATCGCCGACCATGACGAAGTCGATCTTCTCCGTGTTGAAAACGAGCCTTGCCGTGGCCTCGCCGTTCTGCACGATGACCTGTGCCGGGCTCTCGACCTGTGTGCGGCCCGAACCGCCCTCAAGGCGCACGGGTATGGCGTAGGCGCCGTCCTCGAGCGCCGCGCCTTCCGCACTGTTGAAGGCCTCCGCGGGCAGAGAGTCCGCGCGGAACACGAGCACGCGCGGGTACCACTGCTGCTTTGCGCGGGAGAACGCCGCGCAGTCCACGGGCGCGTCCAGCGCGTCGATGGCGAAGGTGAAGCGGTTGCCGTCCTCCCCGAGGGCCTCCGGCGCGACGAGCTGATCGATTTCGGCCTGCGCCGCCGCTTCGGCCGTACCGGGATAGAGGTACATGTAGCTGTCCGACGCGATGACGAGCGACGCCGTCAGCGCGTCGCCCTCCTTCGTGACCGTCGCCGAGGCGATCTTGAACATCGAAGACGAGCTGTCCACCGCGACGTCATACGTGCCGTCCGCGAGCGCCTCCGCGGCCACGGGCTGCATGCCCGGTTCGAGCACGTCCTCCGCCGCGATCCTGTCGCCCGCATCGGCCACGTGCGACGTGTCCACCTGTTCGGCCAGGCACGCGCTCGCGCACATAAGCGCGGCGATCAGCAAAGCGATGATGCGCCTCATATGTCCATCACCCCTCGACAGACGCGGCCGCGGCCTGCGCGTGTTCGACGTAGAGCTGCTGTATCGCGGGGATCTGGCCAAGGCCTTCCAGCACGGTCACGACCTCGTAGCCCTCGTTGGCGAACAGTGTCTTCCAGGAGTCCTCCTCGTCGCCCGCCATGTCGTTGTTGGCATGGTCGCCCGCGACCACCATCATGGGGCGCAGCACCACGCGCTTGTAGCCCTTGTCCTTTATCGCCGCGATCACGTCTTCCACGGAAGGCTCCGCCTCGACGGTGCCGATGTAGTAGTTGGCCTTGTCCATGTCGGCGAGCACGCCCTGCATCTTTTCATAGACGGCGTTGGAGTCCGCCTCGGTGCCGTGTCCCATGAACACGATGGCGGTCTGCCCGTCGTCGTACTCCGCGGTCGCCTCGACGATCGCCTCCGCGACGCGCGCGAAGTCCTCGTCGGTGGACAGCAGCGGCTGGCCCACGCTGACCGCCTCGAAGGCATCCGCGTGCTCGGCGATCTCGTTCACCAGGTCAGTGTATTCGAAGCCGTCCATCAGGTGCGTGGGCTGCACGACCAGCACCTTGACGCCGTTGTTCTCCGCGCGCTCGAGCGCAGCGGCGATGTTGTCGATCTCAACGCCGTCGCGGGAGAGCACATGGTCGATGATGATCTGGCTGGTGAAGCCGCGGCGCACGCTGTAGTCCGGCATGGCCGACTCCAATGCGGACTCGATGCCGCCTATGGTGAGCCTGCGGCTGTCGTTGAAGGACGTGCCGAACGATGCGACCAGCAGCTCCTTCTCGCCGATGTCGTCCTGGTTGCGCGCATCGTCCAGCGACGCGTCGCCGGTCTCGTAGTTCTCCTCGTCCTCGGCCAGCGCAAATGCGCATGTCAGGCCGAGCGTCAGCGCTAGTATCAGTGCAAGCAGTTTCTTCATGGGTCCCTCTCCTCCTGTCGATTTTCCACGTTGGGACGCAGCCGACAGGAGCACAGGACATGAACGCAGGGGCAAGTGCTGCCCGTGCGTTTACGACGCTGCGGCGCCGGCCAGTGTCTCGTGGCCGGTCTCCATGTCGACAGAGGGCAGGTCTCCCGGCTTGGGGATCAGGCGAGCCTGCGCGGCCTTCCCGGCTTTCGCCAGTGGCGCGTATCGCACAGTCTCTCTCCCTTCACGGTGACGAGTTCGCGCGGGGATCGCACCCGCTTCCCTATTCTCGCGTCCCGGTCCCGCATGTGCGGGATGACGCGCACCCTTTGTCCCTTGTGTGGATGATTTGCCGTCCTTTGGACGGCCTCAAGGATATTATAGCACTTGCGGGGACGGGGGTCAATGAGGATTTCCCCAATGTGTGCATGATTTCGTCTCTATTTCACCTGCTCGACAGGTTATTCTTATGCATCAAGCAT
The DNA here is from genome assembly GCA_015056395.1 of Clostridiales bacterium. Taxonomy (GTDB): domain Bacteria; phylum Bacillota; class Clostridia; order Christensenellales; family Aristaeellaceae; genus Faecivicinus. Next base: position 22,538 of record SVGK01000005.1, on the reverse strand, counting down.
GGTCTTGTGTCCTGGCAGACGACTTTTTTAACGAAAGCCTATATGCTCTTGAAGTGTCATAACAATGATGGTATACTCTATGCATCGTATTGTGACAAATATTTGACCGACCGGATGCACGTATTTGGATGCTTCTCTCATCAGCATATTGTCTCTCCGATCACTTACTTCCCATCCGAATCGAATTGCGAGGTATCTGCGATGAAAAAGCTGTTGATCGCTCTGCTGCTGGTCTCAAGCGTAATTGCCCTGACCGTATGCGCCCTGGCCGCAGAGGAATGGAGCTATCGCGTGGACGACGAGGGGTTTGCCCACATCACGGAGTACAGGGGGACGAACAACAATCCTTCGATCCCGGAGAAACTCAGAGATCATTATGTAATGGGAATTGATCAGGATGCCATACCGTCATCAGCCCAAAGCGTCACGGTACCAGTCGCCCTGATTGATTTCAGTGATGGCTGCATCGCTTCTGGCGTGCGCATCAAGGCAAAGCATGGCGCTCCGGTCCTGGATTGGGCAGAGGCGCACGGTTATCATGCGGTGGATCTTTCGGATCTGGATTTTTCCGACGTCGTCGTCGACCTCACCGGAAGCGATTACTATATCATGTCGTCTGACCGTTACAGTTTGAGCCCTGCCCTTGGAAGAATGTTGCAGCCAGCCCAGCTGCTGTACGTCCCAGAGAAGAATACAGCATGGCAGATCTCAACGTTAACCAATTCGGATGGCAGATCCATCGCAACGGTTGTCGAGTTGGATCCCATGTATACTTACGACGAAATCATCATCCGCGTGGACCACGCCTCGAGAGGCGGAAACGGAAGCATACATTGGGAAGACGGCGTCGCAGTAGCGGAATACACGAATACCGATAGACATATAATCGATGTACTGAAAAACCTGTTTGGATTGAATGGCCGCATCCACGTTTTCAACACAGACTTTGAGATCCGTGTCAATACCGCCGGTTTTATGGGAATGCTTGGAATACCTTTTCATTCCCTGCGCGAGGATGCACCGGTGATCGATGCATCGCAGCAATTCATCGAATCGATTCGATTCGAAACAGATTTCGCAGTAGAGTTGGAAATCGGACAAGCAAAGGAACGTATATGGTTTGACAATGGCGTTCATGAGATTGAGATCGGTTCCTGCCCCATTCCGCTGGGGCCTACAAAGTTCAGCCTTAAGTTGTTCGCAATGCTGCAGCTCACGAATACCGACAGCAGCACTAAGAGCATTGTGTTCAACAATGGTCACATGGGGTTCTCTTATAACGATGCGACAGGAACATGGACGAATCTGTATCGTTCACCTGAAGCGGGCTACACCCAAATTATTCAGAACCATGGCGAAGAGATCGCCATCAACTTTGGAATCTCCGCCGATTTTCTTGAGTGTGTAACGCTACTCGAAGTTGTCACAGGTCCGTCCTGGAAGCGCGAGGTCGTATCAAGCACCGTTGAGGAATTCGAAGGAACCAAGAACTGCATCGACGTGACCAACGATGCCGTCTGGCGTACGCAGGTCACGCTCACGCCGGGTTTGGATGTGACTGCTATCCCGTTCTTGAGGAACCTTAAGAAGGATTCGAAATTCAAATTTGTAGACTACAAATATTACTGGTCGAATGAATGGGATCTGGGGTTTGGCGTACATGCTGGCGTCACAGCCGGAATGGTCACATCCGTATACATCACCAAGGAATGGGAAAATGCCCGCTTTGATACGAAGTTTTATTGTAACGGGGCAGAGCTGGAAAACGGTGAGACCGGCCATTTTGAAGTGAGTCGCTATGGCGAATACCGCCGCACAGATCAATGCACGCGTCAACGCGGTCTGATCATGGACCCGGCTATATCGGGAGTCGAACCCATCATCGTCGATCTCTCGATGTATGATACATATTATGACTGCAGAGGTCATGATTGGAATATGGTCCGTCCGGGGTATGGCTTCAAAGGCTGGATCGACGAAGACGGAAACAGATTCCCCTTTGACACATACAACCAACCTATAGATTGGTCTGGCTACAAAACATTGACCGCTGATTGGGAGAAGGATTCTGATCTTCCGGCAACGACAAACTGGTATATAAGGCCCTACAACGTCTGGTATCTGGGGCTTATGGAGTTTGATGGCCAAGAGGTCTGCAGGATCCATGCGTACGGAAACGATCCGCAGCAGTATTACTTGAGTACTATCTATGACAAGCTCGTCGAAGCAGGCAATACCACAGAGGCCTCTGCCTTCAAAGGGATATGGACAGGAAACTACGCAAGTTATCCCCTCTATGTCGCGTATGGCGACCAATCCGGCAGTCATACGACGAATCTCGTATTCGGTGATATGGTCGTCGGCACGAGCGGATATCCCAACTGTTATTACCTAAGGACCGTGACGTGCAATGACAATATGATTCAATGCGGTTCATACCACAACTGCCCTAATCTGGTGTCAGTGAAGCTTTCGGAATCCGCACAGGATGTGCCGCGCTTCACATCTGACATTTCATTGAGAAACGTCGTTTTACCTTCGTCGTTGAAAATTGTTGATGAATACATGTTTTCAAATTGTAAATCTCTGACTTCTTTATCACTTCCTGAGGGCATAGTATCCGTTGGCGATTCTGCTTTCTCTGATTCTGGTTTGACCAGTCTCTCTTGGCCTTCAGCAGTCAGAACGGTACCGCGTTATTGTTTCTATGGATGTTCAAACCTTGAAAGTGTCAGTATCGATGTTCCACTTCAACAAATCGGTACATATGCGTTTGCAAAGTGCTCATCGCTCAGAAATCTGGATCTCACCGTTTCAGAAATCGATGAATTCGCTTTTGTAGACACCTTCGGTCTGGACAGTCTGACGATCCACAGTGACACTTTGACATTGAATTCGGGTGCGCTGTATTCCGGTGCTAAGAGTGTCGTGATCGACGCGGAAACGATCAATGGGGACATCTGCCTTGTCGGCCAATACTTTACATCCGTCAACATAAATGCCGACACGATCAATGGGAGCATCGAGATCGAATCTCCGATGCTGTCGGAGGTCATCATCAATTGCCGTAAATGCAACGACATCACCATAAAAGGAGCTATGGATACCGTTATTATCAATAACAGTGAGAGAATGGGCGCGTTATGGTTGGAAGACTGCCCTACTCTGGATGCGATCACTGTTGGCGACGTGGAAAGCGTCAATTTGATCAAATGTTATCGTCTGAAAGACATTGAAATTGGTGCAATCGAGGGCCTGATGAATTTTGAAAGGCTGTACGCGCTCGAATCGCTGGAGATCGCCGATGGAACGCCGGAAATCGGCTACCATTCGTTTTCGTACTGTTATTCGCTCTGCGACCTTTCCATACCGGCCGATACGACAATTGCCGACGAGGCCTTCACATACAATGAGACGAATCCCGCGATTCATCGCCGCATCATATCAAGCATAAGCATTCCCGTAAACACTCAACTGTATACCCTTCACTTTGAAAGCGTCCACGGCAAGGAATCAGACGATTGGAACCTACCTGCCGGACAGACATTTGCGCTGTTCGCACCAAAAGGAAGGGATGGGATGACGTTCCAGGGCTGGTATCTTGAAACTGACAAAAACGCACTTATGCCCGCAGGCATCGAGTTTACTATGCCAGCTAAAGAAACGACCTTGTATGCACAATGGTCTGCCGATTATCTGACTGTTGACAATGGAGTTCTTGGCTCCTATTATCATCCCGATGGCGCAACTGTGCTGGAGATCCCCGACGGGGTCACAACTCTTCCCAGCAGTTGTATCGACTATGGCACGACAGTTGTGTACATTCCATCCTCCGTCACATCAATCGATGTAAGCGCATTTGACTATGCATACTGCCTGCAATCTATATTCGTCGACCCGGAAAACAAGCATTTCTATGAATTTGACAATGCGCTCTACTCAACCGACGGCAGATTGATCGCAGTCCCCAGAGCAAGAACGGATGATACGTTGATACTGTCCGACAATTGTACCGCCATCACATCACATTCATTCAGATTCACACATAACGCAGGTCATCCCTATACCATCTCGACCATCTTCGTCTCAGAAGCACTGGATACTTTCGAATCAAACTGGTGGCAGTTCATACCAAGTACCTGCGTCTTCTATGGACCTGAGCAGGGACCGGCATCGGATGAGATCAGGCGACAGGGATTCACGTATAACGAATTCCCCGTATTGTACTATTCCGGAGACGATCTGATCGGATTCATCATGGGACAGCAAGGCGACGAGATTCCCTCCCTCGTGCCAGAACGACCGGGAATGATCTTTTGCGGATGGAGCAGCAAAAAAGACGGCGATGTTCTTCCCGAACCGATCACCATACCCAACGGAGGCACCGTACTCCATGCGGTATGGTCAGACGGACAGTCCCCCGATACCCGAGTCACCCTCTCCCTCTCCGCCCTCACCGTCCCCATAGGCCAGGACCTGCCCTTCACGGTCGACGCCCCCGGCGCGGAGCAGATCCGCGTCATCGCGGTCACGCCCGACGGGTATTGGGACAGCGAGCTGTACTTCGACGGCGAACACGGCGAGGGGACACTCTGGTGGTGGTCCAATGTCGACCATACCGTCTACGCACAGGCCATGTTTGGCGGCGTGTGGTCCGCGACCGGACAGAGCTATATCGTTGAGACGACCTCCGCTGGTCCGCTTACAGCGCCCGAGCAGCACTTCCCCTCGATCGTCTGGTACGGCGACGATATCGAATTCAGTTTCGGGTATTCGGAGAATGTCGAATGGTACAAGGTGTCAATGGAGGATGAGGTTGAATGGATACTCGACCATGATTACGATGAACCGGGCACCTACATCATCGAAGGTTTCTACGAAGGAAAAGCGCTCGAAGCGGGCACTGTATATTCAGCCGGTGTGAGCGTATGGAGCCAGGGGCACGAACCCGGCTGGGGCGGCGAACATCGCATCGCGGTGGTCGACCGCGGCAAGGTACTTACGCTTCCCTCCGGTCTCGGCGTGATAGGCGAGGAAGCGTTCCTGGGCGTTCATGCACAGATGATCGTGGTACCCGCAGGCGTCACATCCATCGGACCGCGCGCCTTCGCCGACTGCCCGAACCTCGTGGCTGTGGTGCTGCCGGACAGCGTGACGAGCATAGATGGCACCGCGTTCGAAGGCTGTACGGACAGGCTGGTCATCGTAAACGGATAATGATCCCGCTGTCTTCACGCGCCCGCCTTTCCCTGCATAAGCAGGGTATGGGCGGGCTCTTTATGTCCACTTAAGCAAAGACGAAAGCCATACCAGGGCCCGATCACATCAGGTGCTCCGCATTTGTTAAATTTGATGAGTGTCGTTTACGGGATACATAAACTGGAGTATGATGATAACAGCAACCGAACACCACAGCAATCTCGACGGAGAACGAACATGTACTATCTGATCAAAGAGTCCCTGACGCCCTGCGCGTGGGAGGACGTGCGGGCGGGCGGCTGCCAGTACGTCGCGTTGCTGACCGCGCAGGAGTGGCTCGATGCGCGCGAGCGCTTCGACATGGAGATCGACATGGATATGGACGCGGCGCAGGAGACGAAGGCGGTCGTCAACCTGGACTCTCTGACGGGCACCATGTCAATACCGGACCGCGATGACATCGGCGGGCCGCGCCACGGCTTCTCGTTCGCGCTGGACGAGAAGGGCGTGGTGCTGGTGGACGACACGGACTATGTCGCCGGGCTCCTGGACGCGATCAACCGCAGGAAGAAGTGGCGGCTTCCCAGCCTCGAGCGCTTCCTCTACGACCTGTTGGAGCTGACCATCAGCCGCGACCTGCAGCTGCTCGAAAGGTCCGAACACCGTCTGAACCTGATCGAGGAGGCCATACTGCGCGGCGAGGTCGAAGCATACCCCAAGGAAATGAACGACATACGCGGCGACCTGCTGGACCTGCGCGTGCACTACGAGCAGCTGATCGACCTTGGGCAGGAGCTCGAAGAGAACGAGAACGGCTTCTTCCGCGAGGAGAACCTGCGCTACTTCCACCTGTTCACCGAGCGCGTCACGCGCCTGCAGGACATGGTCACCGGCCAGCGCGAATATGTGATGCAGCTGCGCGACCTGATGCAGTCGCAGCTGGACGTCAGGCAGAACCGCATAATGACCGTGCTGACCGTCGTCACGTCGATCTTCCTGCCGCTTACGCTCATCGCGGGCTGGTACGGCATGAACTTCCGCTATATGCCGGAGCTCGAATGGAAGTACAGCTATCCCGTGGTGATACTGATCTCCGTGGCGATCGTGATCGTGTGCCTGATCTGGTTCAAAAAGAAGAAGTGGATGTGATATATCTCGAGGTGTTCCGCTATGAGCTGATCGCCTGCGCAGTATTCCTGCTGCTTGCGCTGGATGTGCGCTTCGGCCTGTTCACGAGGACGCACCTGAAGGCACTGAACGGGACCGCACCTGTATCCAGAACCGGAAAGGAGCCATATCCATGAAAAGGATCATCTATTCGTCACTTGTGCTTATGACACTTCTCCTCTGTCTGCTCGCCGCCGCGGAGGGCATAGCCCCCGCGCCGCAGGACGGCGGCTTTGCGTATGTGCACGATCCCAGAGAGAACGCGGAGGCCATGGCGGATATCGTCGAAGACCCCGACGCCGTGTACGGTTTCTCTCCCGATCCGCAGTCCCAGCGCCTGGGCGCCTACGCGGACTACGACTGGACAGATCCCGCATTCGTGGCGGAAGCGCAGGCGGAGCGCAGGGCCTACCACGAGTCGATGGATTCCATGACGGACATACTCTATCGGATGCGCGATGAAGGAGCCTCGATCGAGGAGATGGCAAAAGCCGTCTCCGAGGAGCGCAACCGCCTGCGCCTTGCGTCCTATGACGACGATCCGGAGGGACTCGAGGCCGTCAAGCAGAGCAATCTGGAGACCTACGGCCATGAAGAGGGGCCGACGCCCGACGAGCTGTACGAGAAATACGGCTCGTGGACCGCGGTCATGCAAAAGGCGTTCAGCGCGAACATGGGCATGGACGCCTGCTGCGGGCTGTACGACGAGTACTACTGGCTGTACATAGAGCTGGGCTACGTGGAGCCCTGACCAACGAACGACAGACGCTCTGAGGAGGATCGAACCATGTCCGTGACGATTCAGACGATACGAAAGGCGCACGAGCGCATCTCCCCGTACATCGAGAGGACCCCGCTATTGCGCCTGGCCGCGCTGGACGCGCATCTCGGCTGCAGGGTCTATGTCAAGGCGGAATGCATGCAGCGGACGGGCGCGTTCAAGCTGCGCGGCGCGCTCAACAAGATGCTGACGCTCTCCAAAGAGCAGCTGGCGCACGGCGTCGTCGCGGCGTCGTCCGGCAACCACGGGCGCGCCGTGGCCTGGTGCGCAAGGAAGCTCGGCACGACGGCGGTGATCGTCATGCCGCGCACGGCGCCTGATGTCAAGGTCCGGAACATACGCGCGCTCGGCGCTGAGGTCGTGCTGTGCGACGCCACGGAGCGCTTCGAGGTCGCCGAACGGATGCGCGCCGAGCGCGGCGCCACCATGGTGCCCCCGTACAACGACGAGGACATCATGGCCGGGCAGGGCACCGCGGGCATCGAGATCGTAGAGCAGTGCCCGTCCGTCGACATGGTGGTCTCGCCCGTGAGCGGAGGCGGCCTTCTGGGCGGCCTCTCGACCGCGGTGAAGGCGCTCGCGCCCGATGTGCGCATATACGGCGCGGAGCCCGCGGCGCTGCCGCGCTACTCGGCCAGCCTCGCCGCGGGCCATCCCGTTACGGTGGAAAGGCATGCCTCGCTCGCGGACGCGCTGGTCTCGGACACGCCCGGAAGCCTTTGCTTCCCGCAGGTGCAAAGCCACGCGAACGGCGTCGTGCCGGTGGAAGACGCACAGATGCTCAGGGGCATGAAGCTTTTGCTGCTGGAGGGCAAGGTGCTCGCCGAGCCTTCCGCCTGCATAGGCCTGGGCGCGGTGCTGCAGGGCGCGATCCCCGTAAGCCCCGAGATGAAGGTGTGCTTCCTGCTCTCCGGCGGGAACGTCGGACTTGAACAGCTCGACATATTGAAGTGAGCCCGGCAGGGAGGTCGCATCATGGCTGAGGAGCGCATGAAGGCCGTGGTATCCGGTCCGCCCGATGGCCCGGTCGTCATGCTCGTGCACGGCGGCGGCCTGTCGTGGTGGAACTTCAGGGACGAAGCGGCTCTGCTCGACAAACGATTTCGCGTGGCGCTTCCCATACTGGACGGGCACGCCGGCAGCGGTGCGGCCTTCACGAGTATCGAAGGGTGTGCCCGGAGACTGCTTGAACTTATAGACGAGACTTACGGCGGCTCCGTGCTGCTGTTGGGCGGCGTCTCCTTGGGCGCGCAGGTCGTCGCGGAAGCCCTGTCCATGCGGGAGGACATATGCAGATACGCGATCATCGAAAGCGCGCTGGCGATCCCCTCGCGCCTGACACAGGCGCTGGTCGACCCCGCTGTCGCGTCATCCCATGGCCTGATGCGCAGGCTGTGGTTCGCGCGGCTGCAGGCCCGCGCGCTCAACATAAAGCCCGCGCTGTTCGAGGAATACTACAGGGACACATGCGCCATATCGAAGAACGACCTGGCGGCCTTCCTGAAGGCGAACGCCTCTTACGCGCCCAGTGCGGGGCTGAAGAACAGCCGCGCCGACGTGCGCATCGTCGTCGGCGCAAGGGAGCCTGAGCGCGTGCTGCGCTCCGCGAGGCTTATTGATGCGCTGCTGCCGAACGGCCGCGTCGAGGTCAAGCCGGGACTTCGGCACGGAGAATACGCGCTCGGCCGTCCCGATGAATACGTGAAGGAGCTGCTGGCACAGGTCGACGGCCACGCGCCCTCAGGTCGAAAGGAGGTCACGCCTTGAACGCGCTGATCATCAACGCAAGCCCCGTCAGGACGGGCGCCACGGCGCGCATCGTCGAGATCGCACAGGCGCAGCTTTCAAAGCATCACGAAGCCAGGGCCGTATGCATAGACGACTATCGCTTCGGCTTCTGTCACGGCTGCAGGCGCTGCCACGCGACCGCGCGATGCGTACAGCGGGACGACGTCGACGCGCTGATCGCGGAATTCGTTCGCGCGGACGTGATCGTGACCGTCTCCCCCTCCTACTGGGCGGACGTGCCGGGTCAGTTCAAGGCCTTCATAGACAGGTGCACGCCGTGGTGCAATACGCACGAGCCGCACGCCTCCATAGGCAGCGGCAAGAGGGGCTATGCGATCGTGCTGCGCACGGGGCCGAACATGCGGGAATGCGAGCGGCTCATACAGACCATCGAGCACTTCTACGGGCACATGGAGATCGAGTGCTGCGGGAGCCTGGGCCTCTGCCGCGTGGAACACAGGGAGGACGTCGCAAAGCACGAAGAAGAGATCATGCGCTTCTGCGAGAGGATACTGGCAAGCTTCTGATCGGATGTACAGATGAGGAAAAGCAGACCGTCCTTAGTTTCCACAACGCCACATCGTGCATGAAGGGCCTTATGGTCAGGCGGTGAACGGTAGCGTGGATATGAAAAGAGCTCCGGAGAACATGGTCTCCGGAGCTCTCCCGTTCATATGAGCGTCATTCGGCCTCTTCTTCCACGGCCTCTTCCGCCATCAGCGCGTTGCTCACATAGTTGAGCACGCCGCCCAGCGCGTTCTGGAACTGCTCGTTGAGCGCCTCGGCCGTCTCCTCGTCCAGGCTCTCCACGTCGATCGCCGCGCTTGCATCCAGCGCGGGGATCTCCGCGTCGACCTCTGTCATGGCGACGTAGCCGGAAAGCTGGCCCGCGCCCAGACCGTTCAGAGAGCCGCCCAGCGTGCACATCATGCCGTTCTCATCGGCCTTTTCGAGGTTCGCGTACACGTTGATCTGGTCGGGCACGTCCAGAGCGAAGGAGATCAGGTCCTCGCTGTACTGGCCGTTCAGCGTCACGACCGGATCGCCCTCCGTGCCTTCGGACACGGGCAGGACGTAAGCCGAACCGGTGAGGGAATCCTCGGTCTGCTCGTACTGCGCAAGCAGCGAGATGCCGGAATCGGAATCCTTGAGCTGGGCCGCGGCTTCGAGAAGCTCGCTCGCGTCGAAGTTCGGTATAGTCGCGTTCTCGAACGCGGGCGCCACGGCCGCGATCAGCTCGTTGACCGTCGTGTAGGGCACGTAGATCGAGTTCTCTTCGATCTGCACGCCGTTTGCGATGATGCCCATCAGCGCCTCCGCGTCGATGGCTTCGAAGTCGATGTTGAAGGATTCGAAGTCGAAGCTTTCCGTCAGGTTGTCCATCTGCATGTTTTCAGGCATCGCCGCACAATACACGCCATCGATGCCGTCGATGGCGAACACGGCCTTGTCGTCCACCAGATTCGCCGTCACGCCGAACAGGCTTTCCTCTCCGCCGAGGATGTCGAGCCTGATCGCGGTCGCGTCGTTCACGGAACCTATCACGACATCGACCTCAAGGCCGGACAGGTCGATCGTGCTCTGCTCGCCGGTGTCGATGATGATCACCGGATCGGCGATCACGACCGCGCTGTCGGCAAACGCACAGCCGGTGAAGAGCAGCATGAGGACCATCAGTATCGATGTGATCTTCTTCATTTGTATTACCTCCATAATCTATCATGATACCACGATAACTATAGCATACTTAACGCGATTTGTCCAGCTTTATTTGCAGCTCGCGAGCATGACTTTCACCGGATCCATGCCGTCGCAGGCGAACGTCACCGCGATGTCCCCCGCTTCGTCCGTGGCGCGTATCACCGCCATGACCTTTCCGTCATATGTCTCCCACGCGGTGTCGTCATAGCTGCGCACGGGCTGCGGGTCCGCGCTGCCGAAGCCCTGCACCACGCCCGGCCCCTCGACCGATACGTTTATCACGCGCTTCTCATAGGGCTTCAAAATGCCCTTGCCGTCGGTCAGGCACACCGTGACGAACGCCAGGTCTCCCGCCCCTGCCCTGAGATTAGGCCGTTCCACGCACGCCTCCATGACGGTATCGTCGCCCGCCGTACGGAGAGCGAAGCGCCCGGTCTCCCTGCCGTCCGTGTACGCCGCGGCCTCGAGCGTGCCCGGCTCGTACATGATCTCATAGCAGGCCTCGAAGCCATGTGCAGGACCTGCGGGCTTTCGCCCCAGCGAGCGGCCGTTCAGGAACAGCTCGACCTCGTCGTCGCGGGAATAGACCTGTACCTCGGTGGGCTTTCCCTCGAAGCCGGGCCATGTCCACGAGGCGATGTTGTCCTTGTACATCCAGGCCGTCTTGGAGTGCGGTTTCCCGTAGCGGTCAAGACGCGTCACGGCGACATAGGGAAGCGCCCTGTCGCCATACACCGTCTGGCGCAGATAGCTGATCGGGCGGCGCGTGCCGATGATGTCGATGTCGCCTATATAGGCGATCCTGTCCGGGAAGTGGGACGAGAAGTTGATCGTGCCGTCATAGTAGAATATGCCGCAGCCGGCCTCGCCCAGATAGTCGTAGCCCGTCCACGTGTAGTCGCCCAGCACGTGCGGATACTTCTCCACGATCGACCACAGGCGCACGATGTCGTCCGGATAGGTCTCCGTGCCCAGCACGGTCTTGTTCGGGTGCAGCAGCTTTTCAAGATCGCCATAGCGCGCGGTCAGGTAGTTGAAGCCCGCCACGTCGGTCGCCTGCGCAGGTTCCTCCAGGGCCTCGGTCATCAGCGGATGGCAGGCGAAGTCGTCGGAGTTCGTGAGCGACATCATGGCATTCATGGCGGCTATGCCGTCGCCGGACACGTCCGGGGACGTCATACCGTTCTTTGCGAGTATGTCGGCCACGATGCGGTCCATGCGTCCGGACTGCATCACGTTCAGCAGGCCGTTGACCGCCGTCGTGGTGAAGCGATAGGGATCCAGCGCGTGGAACCTGTTCGCGAAGCGCCGGTTCAGCATGCCGCCCGTCGGACGGCCCAGGTCGACGATCTCGTTGCCGGTCGAGTAGAGTATCACGCAGGGATGGTTGTAGTCCTTCTTGACGATGCGCTCGATCTCCTGTTCCCAGCAGGCGTCGAAATACGTCGAGAAGTCGTTGCGGTTCTTCTGTTCATACCACATGTCGGACAGCTCGTCCATGACCAGAAGGCCGACCCTGTCGCAGGCCTCCAGCATGGCACGGCTCATGGGATGGTGCGCGGAGCGTATAGCGTTGAAGCCCGCCTCCTTGAGCTGGCGCGCGCGCCGCTCCTCCGCCGCCGGGAACGTCGCCGCGCCGATCACGCCGTTGTCGTGGTGTATGCAGCTGCCCTTCTGCTTGACCGGCACGCCGTTGATGCGCAGGCCGTGCGCCACATCCAGCGTCAGCGTGCGCAGGCCGATCGTCTCGCGGGCGGCGTCGAGCGCTTCGTCCCCGCGCAGCACCTCGACACTGAGTTCATAGAGGTTCGGCGAATCGACGTTCCAGAGTTTGGGAGAGGGTATGTAGAGGCTCTGGCGCAGCGTGTCCTCGCCCAGCGAGAACAGCGTGGCGCGCACGGTGTCAGAGATGACGGGCGCGCCGTCTGAGCACAGCGTGGTCCTCACCGTCACGGTCTGCCTGTCGCGTGTGATGTTGACGACGTCCGTCTCGACCTCGAGTATCGCTTCATCAGCGTTTGCCAACAACGTCCTTGCGCGCACGCCGTCGTTGGTGATGTGCACGTCGCCGCCCACGAGCAGGTCCACGCTCCTGTATATGCCGCTACCGGGGTACCACCGGCTGTTGGGCGTGGGGTTGTTGGCGATGACCTTGACCTCGTTGTCTGCGCCGAACGTCAGTGCGTGGTCTATCTTCGCGTAAAAGCCCGAATAGGCATACAGGTTCGTCGCCACGTGTATGCCGTTGACGAACACCATGGCCGTCATGGACACGCCCTCGAACTCAAGCCACACGTCCTTGCCGCGCCAGGACGCAGGCGCCTCGAACGTCTTCAGATAAGTGTACTGCCCGCCCGGATAGAAGCCCGTCTGTCCGCCGCTTGGATCGTTTGGGTCCGGCGTCTCGTGGATCATGGCGTCGTGCGGCAGCTGCACCGGCACGGACTCACCGCCGCCGCCCCCATTGAAGAGTTCGAACAGGCTGCCCTGTCCCGGCGCGAGGCGCCAGCCGTTGTTGAAGGACTCTCGTATCATTTGTTTGCCCCCTTTACGATCTTTTCGGGTAAGACAAGTATAACCGCCCGCGCGGCAAATTGCAAGCCTCATCCGTTAAAATATGCGGTCAAACGTAACACTCCGCTATTGACAAGCGCAGGTAGCGACAATATACTGTGTATATAGAAGGAATGACCATCTCACAAGGAGGTTTCGGATATGAAGTATCGCACATTGCAGGGCATAGACAAGCCGCTCTCCGCGCTCACCTACGGCACCACGGTCGCCGCGACGCGCCACGACACGAAGGGCCGGGCGTTCAAGAGCCTGGACCTTGCGTGGGCCGCGGGCTTCCGCACGTTCGACACCGCGCACAGCTATGGAGACGGCGAGGAAATACTGGGCGAATGGCTCGCGTCGCGCGGGCACCGCGGCGAGGCGGTGATACTGGACAAGGGCCTGAACCCCGGGCAAAAGGGCTCGACCGACGTGTTCAGCGGCGCGACCATACGCAGGCAGGCTGAGGCATCCCTCAGGAAGCTCAGGACGGACCACGTCGAATTGTACATACTGCACCGCGACGACCCGACGCGCCCCGTGGACGACATCGTGATCGAGCTCAACAAACTGAAGGCCGAGGGAAAGATACTGCGCTTCGGCGGCTCCAACTGGACGCTCGAGCGCGTGCTGCAGGCCAACGCGTTCGCCGAGGCAAACGGCCTCGAGGGCTTCACCGCGGTGAGCCCCGCCTATTCGCTGGCCGAGTACATGTTCGACCCGTGGGGCGGCAGCTTCTCCATATCCGGCGATGCGCAGGCGCCCTACCGCGCTTGGCTGGAGGAGACGGGCACGCCCGTGTTCAACTATTCCGCGCTGGGGCGCGGCTACCTGTCCGGCAAGTTCCGCACGGACGGCGGCAAGCCCATAGAGGACTGCATCGACAAGGCGCCCATCATGGAATACGACGCGCCGGTCAACCGCGCGCGCCTGAAGCGCGCCGAGACGCTGGCGGGGGATCTGGGCTATACCGTGCCGCAGATCTGCTTAGCCTGGCTCATGCACGAACCCATGGCGCTGTTCCCCATCGTCTCGCCGTCGTCCGAAAAGCACGTCAACGACATCGCGGCGGCCGCGGACATCACGCTCACAGACGAACAGGCCGACTGGCTGCTCAGGGGCTGACCGCAAAAGGTATAGGCATGCCGGGGACGACGCTTCCCCGGCATTTGATTTGCTTACAGTTCTTTAATCTCATCCCACCTTGATTTCCCCTGCCGTTTGCGTTACAATCAGCTTGCTTTCGAATACTGAGCGCGATCGGGAGGAAACTATGGGCCGTTCACATGGATCCGGCGACATGACGCAGGGCGTGATCTGGAGGCAGCTGCTCTCATTCTTTTTCCCCATACTGTTGGGCACGCTGTTCCAGCAGCTTTACAACACGGCGGACGCCATCGTGGTCGGCCGCTTCGTCGGCAAGGAGGCGCTGGCCTCGGTGGGCGGCTCGACCGCGCAGATCTACAACCTGCTGATCGGCTTCTTCGTCGGCCTCTCCTCGGGCGCTTCGGTGATCATATCGCAGTTCTTCGGCGCGAACGACGAACGCGGCGTGCACCGCGCTCTGCACACAGCCATGGCGCTTTCCGTGGCCGCAGGGCTCGTCATGACGGCGTTGGGGCTCATCTTTGCGCCGGGCCTGCTCAGGCTCATGAACACGCCCGAGGACATACTGGAGCATTCCACCGATTATCTGCGCATCGTGTTTTTGGCGATGGTGCCCGCGATGATCTACAACGTGGGCTCGGGCGTGCTGCGCGCGCTGGGCGATTCGCGCCGACCGCTCATGTTCCTGATCGCCTCGTGCCTGAGCAACGTGGCGCTGGACATCGTGTTCGTGATCGTCTTCGGCATGGGCGTGTCGGGCGTGGCCATCGCCACGTCGCTTGCGCAGTGCCTGAGCGCCGTGCTGGTGCTCGCCACGCTCGCGGGCGGCCATGCCGGCGCGAAGCTCGTATGGCGCGAGATCAGGTTCGACGGGCGCATACTCAGGGATACGCTGCGCATAGGCCTGCCGTCCGGCCTGCAGTCCGTGCTTTACACCGTCTCCAACATGATCATCACGTCGACCATCAACGGCTTCGGCACGTCCACCGTCGCCGCCTGGGTGTCGCTCGGCAAGGTCGACGGCATGTTCTGGATGATCAACAACGCCTTCGGCATCGCCATCATGACGTTCGTCGGCCAGAACTACGGCGCGCGGCAGTATGAGCGCATACGCAAGGGGCTCGTCACCTGCGCGGGCATGTCCACGCTGGCGGCGCTTGCGTTCTCGGCGTTCTTCTTCGCGCTGCACAGGCAGCTGTTCGGCCTGTTCACCAATGACCCGGAGGTGCTCGCCATCGCCGCGGTGATGATGGGCGCGATCACGCCGTGGTACTTCCTGTTCGTGCCCGTCGAGATGATCTCCGGCGCGCTGCGCGGCATGGGCAACACGCTGATCCCCACCGCCATCACGGCCATAGGCGTGTGCCTGTTCCGCGTGATGTGGATGTATGTCGTGGTGCCCGGGTGGCACACGGTGTACGCCATATCCATCAGCTATCCGATCACATGGGCGATCACGGCCGCGGCCTTCATCGTCTACTACCGGTTCGAAAGAAAAAAGCTGGTCGTGCGCGCCGCGTGAGCGGGGCCGCACCGGCCAACAATATCCAGAACCTTCACTTTTCCTGCCTTGTCATTTTGCGCGAAAAGGAGTATAATAATTAAAGATTTATCCCAAGCTGCAAGGAGCGTGATGAAACAAGTGTCCGCTCGCAATTCCGCCAAGGCCATCGTACTGCACGAGAACAAGATACTTTTGAACCGCTGCATCTCCCGCTACGGCGAATACTTCGCTTTGCCCGGCGGCGGCCAGCACAACGGCGAGCTGCTCACCGAGACCGTGCGGCGCGAGCTGCTTGAAGAGACCGGATACACGGTCTCCCCCATACGCCTGTCCGGGCTGTACGAGCGCGTCTCCTCCGGCCGGGATGACGGCATGAACCACAAGATCTACTTCGTGTTCCTGTGCAAGCTGGACGACGTGCCCCGCAAGGAGCCCACGGAAACGGACAAGTTCCAGCTGGGCATGGAATGGCTGGACGTGAACGCCGTGCGCGTGGCGAACCTGTTCCCGCGCGCGATACGCGACAACATATTCGCACTGATCGACTATGGCGAGACGATATTCTTAGGATCGGAACGCGACAGGTTCTGAAAATGAAGGCCCCAGCGCATGCGTGCCGGGGCCTTCTCTGAAACCTGGATCAGACGGACTTTTCGTCCTTGTTGTTGAACAGGGCGCTGACCTTTTCCTTGATGCTCCTGGCGCCTTCGATGATCTTGTCGTCGACGTCGGTCTTGTCAAGCGCCTCCTGGGCCCTTTCCTTCAGGCTCTTGACGCCCTCGGCGATCTTCTCGTCGACGTCGGTCTTGTCAAGGACCTCCTGTGCCTTCTCCTTCAGGCCCTTCAGGCCCTCGGCGATCTTCTCGTCGACGTCGGTCTTGTCCAGGACCTCCTGCGCCTTCTCCTTCAGGGTCTTGACGCCCTCGGCGAACTTCTCGTCGACATCGGTCTTGTCCAGGACCTCCTTCGTCTTGGCCTCGATGTTCTCCTCCACCCTGTCCAGATCGTCTCCGATACCCATAACACGTTCTCCTTTCATCGTCAGGTCACGGCCGCCACGGCCGCTTTCCCAACCATTATAACACTTTTGTGCCGTTTATGCAACAAAAAAGGAACGCCTTTTCAGCGTCCCCCGTTTGATGATTTGGCGCGTTACTGCGCGGCCTTGTTCAGGCGCTTCGCCAGGCGAGCCTTTTTGCGGTTCGCGGCATTCTTATGGATAACGCCCTTCGCGGCAGCCTTGTCAACCACACCCTGCGTCACGCTGAGCAGCTTGACATCGGCCTGGTTCGCGGCTACGGCGGAATCAAACTTCTTGACCTGAGTCTTCATCGCAGACTTGATCATCCGGTTGCGCAGGTTCTTCTTCTCGGACACCTTGACGCGCTTCACGGCAGACTTGATATTCGGCAATGTATTCACCTCCCCACGCAAATTGACAAGGTGTATTTTACCACGGAAGACACCAAATTGCAAGTGTTTCCCGTGGATAGGATGATAAAGTTGGGTAAACAATCGTCTCAATTCTGCCTTGAGTCACAAAGGCCCCATCACCGTGTCCCAACGATGTTTAACAGAACCTTCCCTTGCAAATCGGCCCTGCACGGGCTATAATATCTTTTGAAGCAGAAGCGCACACTTCTCACCTTGCGTCGAAAGTTGCAACGGTCTCTTGGAACGATATCCATCGGGGGCAGTGCGTTTTTGCGCTGCTCTTTATTTTATAAGGGGATCAATGCAGGAGGTGCATCACAATAAACGATCTCATGATCAACGAGGAGATCCGCGACCGCGAAGTGCGCGTCGTCGATCAGAACGGCGAGCAGCTGGGCATCATGCCCACGAGGCAGGCGCTGGAAAAGGCCGAGGAGCTGAACCTTGACTTAGTCAAGATCGTGCCCAAAGCGGTGCCGCCGGTGTGCAAGATCATGGACTACGGGAAGTACCGCTTCGAGCAGTCCAAGAAAGAGCGCGAATTCCGCAAGAATCAGAAGGTCATCAACATCAAAGAGGTGCGCCTTTCCGCCACCATTGAGGATCACGACGTCGACGTCAAGGTCAAGAACGCCATCAAGTTCCTCAAGGAGGGCAACAAGGTAAAGGCAACGATTCGCTTCCGTGGAAGGCAGATCACGCATTCGGAGATCGGCCGCCAGGTCATGACAGATTTCGCGGAGAGGATCAAGGATTACGGCAAGATCGACAAGCCCCCGGCCATCGAGGGACGCAACATGTCGATGATCGTCAGTCCCAAGGATGCGAACTGAAGTCTATCGTCTATCGTCAAAAAGGAGGAAGAGACATGCCCAAACAGAAGACCCATAAGGGAGCCGCTAAGCGCTTCAACCTGACCAAGAGCGGCAAGGTCAAGCGCGCGCAGGCGTTCAAGCGTCATATTCTGACCAAGAAGCCCACCAAGCGTACCCGTAACCTTCGCAAGGCGGCCTATCTGACCACCACCGAAGGCAGGACTATGAAGAAACTGATCCCGTACAAGTAAGGAGGCGAATCAAGAATGGCAAGAGTTAAGCGTGCAGTCAATGCGCAGAAGAAAAAGCGCAAGGTAATGAGGCTTGCGAAGGGCTACTTTGGCGCCAAGAGCAAGCAGTATCGCGCAGCCAGCGAACAGGTTCGCCGTTCCCTGCGTTACGCCTACATCGGCCGCAAGCAGAAGAAGCGCGACTTCCGTCGCCTGTGGATCGCCCGCATCAACGCGGCAGCCCGCATGAACGGCCTGAGCTATTCCCGCCTGATGAACGGCCTGAAGGTCGCGGGCGTGGACATCAACCGCAAGATGCTCTCCGAGCTGGCCATCTCCAGCCCCGAGGCGTTCACCGCGCTGGCCGAAAAGGCGAAGGAAGCGCTGAAGTGATCAAAAACGCAAAGGCAGCGAAGGACTTGTTCCTCGCTGCCTTTGTGTTTTTGGGCTTCGCCGTACCATGCGCTTAAGCCGAAGGCATGCGTTGGTCAGAAAAAGACCATCATTATCCGTATTTTTGCATGTTTTTTTGTCCCGCGTGTTATATAATGGATGCAGGAAGGAGGATGCCCTATGGACCTGTTCTACACCCCGCAGCACGCGCGGGTAGGCGATGTGATACCGTTCTTTGACGAGGGCGTGTTCAAGCCCTTCTATCTGAAGAACTGGAACGACTACTTTGGCGCCGACCGCACCGACGGCTGGCACATGCTGACCACCCAGGACAACCTGCACATACTCTCGGAGACGCCCACCGGCATACGCGGCGGCACGGGCAGCGTATTAAAATCGGACGGCGTGTACCACATGTTCTATTGCGTGTTCAGGCGCGACCCGCAGCGGCAGTACATCTGCCACGCCGTCAGCGACGATCTGGCGCACTGGACGCCCCTGCCGGAGGAGACCTTCGGCCCCGACGAGAGCCTGTACCTACCCACGGACTGGCGCGATCCCTTCGTGTTCTGGAACGAGGAGGAGCACTGCTGGTGGATGCTGGTGTGCGCGCAGGCGCAGGGGCCTACGCTGCGCAGGGGCTGCGTCGGGCTTTGCAAGTCGGACGACCTGCACGCCTGGACCTGCTGCCGGCCGCTCTACGCGCCCGAGGCGAGCATGTCCGCCTACGAGTGCCCCGACCTGTTCTTCATGAACGGCTGGTGGTACCTGGTGTTCTCCCAGTTCACCGACCGCTTCCAGACCGTCTACCGCATGAGCCGCAGCCTGCAGGGCCCGTGGCTGCGCCCCGTAAACGACGCATTCGACGCGCGCGCCTTCTACGCCGCCAAGACCGGCACCGACGGTGAGCGCCGCTACATATACGGCTGGGACCCGACCCGCGGGCGCAACACCTGGGGCTTCGACCCGGATACACGCCACGAGGGATACGACTACAAAACCTACGACTGGGGCGGCAGCATGGTGGTGCACGAGGTGTGGCAGCATGAGGACGGCACGCTGGCCGTGCGCCCGATCCCCGCACTCAAAGAGGCTTTGACGGTGGAGAACCGGCTCAAGTGGATGCCCCTGAACGGAGCCTGGGACGCGGGCGACGGGACCGCTTCGGTCGAAAGCCCTCAGTCCTATGCAAGCCTGATTACCGTGAACGACGTGCCCGAGGTGTGCCGCTTCGAAATGTCGTTCACGTTCCGCCCCGGCACGGACCGCGTGGCGCTGGCCGTGCAGGTGGACGGCGAGTTCGCCCGGGGCTACTACTTCTACTTCGACCCGAAGCGCGAGCGCGTGGAGTACAAGAGCGCGCTGCGCATGCACGAGCAGGGCGGCTGGACCTTCCCGTGGGACGTGGAGCTGTCCCGCCCGCTGGCGCTCACGCCCGGAAAGCGCTACGACGTGGCGCTGTATGTGGATCACAGCGTGATGGTGCTGTATGTGAACGACGAGATCGCACTGTCCACGCGCGCCTATGACCTGCACGGACGCAAGTTCGGCCTGGCCGTGGCGGACGGCGGCGCTTCATTCACGAGCATCCGCCTGTTTACGAAGGAGGGACGATGATGGCTGTTTACTACAGGCCTGAACGGGCCGTGCTGGGCGACGTGATCCCCTTCTTCGACGACGGGACGTTCAAGCCCTTCTACCTGCGCAACTACAGGGGCAACCGCGACGCCGATCACCACGACAGCTGGGTGATGCTGTCCACCAAGGACCACGTGCACTTTCAGGAGCACGACACCCATATCGTGGGCGGCACGGGTTCCGTGATCAATGTGGACGGGCTCTACCACATGTTCTTCTGCACGTTCCAGCAGGATCCGGAGCGCAACTACATAGACCATGCCGTCAGCGAGGATCTGGACACCTGGCGTGAGATCCCGGAGGACCGCTTCCGCTCGGACGATGACATCTACGCGCCCGTCCACTTCCGCGATCCCTTCGTGTTCTGGAACGAGGACGAGAAGCGCTGGTGGATGATATTCGCGGCGCAGAAGCAAGGCCCGACCACGCGGCGCGCCTGCGTGGGCCTGTGCAAGTCGGACGACCTGCACCACTGGGAGTTCTGCCAGCCTCTGTACGCGCCCATGGACGCGCAGTGCGCCTTCGAGTGCCCGGACATGTTCAAGTGGGGCGACTGGTACTATCTGGTGTTCTCCTGCTACGCCGACAGGTTCCAGACGCTGTACCGCATGAGCCGCAGCCCGGAAGGCCCCTGGCTGACGCCTGAGATCGACACGTTCGACACCCGGGCGTTCTACGCCGCCAAGACGGGCACGGACGGCACGCGCCGCTTCATATACGGCTGGAACCCCACGCGGGAGTGCAACCAGCACTTCTTCGATCCGCAGCAGCACGATGGGCTCGACTGCAACACATGGGACTGGGGCGGCAGCCTGATCGTGCACGAGCTCTGGCAGGACGAGCGGGGCATGCTGTACGTAAAGCCCTTGGACACGGTGCTTGCGGCCTTCGGCGATGAACAGAGCGTGGCGGCCAGGCCCCTGTCCGGCGCGTGGACCAATGCGGACGAAGCCTGGACCGCGGATACGCCCTATGGCTATGCGGCGCTGCTTCTGAACGACATCGCCGGGACCTGCCGCCTGTCCATGGATGCGGAGCTGCTTGCGGACACCGCCCAGTTCGGCGTCGCGCTGCACGTGGACGAGGGCTTCGCCGTGGGCTACTACGCCATAGCGGACCTCTTCAACCAGCGGCTGGAGTTCAAGTCCGGCGTGCGCATGACGGAGCGCGGCGGCCAGAAGTTCCCCTATGAGGTGGAGCAGGAGCGCCCGCTGCAGCACAAGCTGGGCAGGAAAGTGCACATAGACGTCTGCGTGGACGGCACTGTGCTGGAGGTCTACCTGGACGGCCGCATCGCCATGGGGACGCGCATGTTCGACATCACGGGCGGCCATTGGGGCCTCTTCGCCTCCGAGGGAAAGGTCCGGTTCGAAAACATCCATCTGTTCGCAAAATAAAGATCAAGAGTATGCGGCACGGTTCTTTTCATAAGCCGTGCCGCGTCGTATCCGGCGGCCTGCCGGCAGAGGAGGGCGACCATGTCGAAGAAAGCGGATTCAAGGGTGCTCAGATACATGCTCATGCGCACTGTCGCGCCTTCCATGCTGATCATACTGATCGCTACCCTATTCTTCGCCTTCTTCCGCATGACCGCCCTGCGCAGCAACGCGGCGCTCCAGCGCCAGAACCGCACCGAGCGCCTGGAGGCGGGCTTTGCCGCGCTGGAGGGGACGCTGAACGACATCGACATGGAACAGCGCAGGCTGCTCAATTCCACGACGCTCAGGACGCTGGTCAACATGTATGACGACATCGACTGGTACCGCCGCTACGCGCTGCAGACGGAGCTGCGCGACAGCCTGTCCGCGCTGTACAACCGCTATGACGGCATACTGGACGGGGCCTACCTGTATCTGCCGAGCACGGGCCGCCACCACGCGCGACTGCGTGATCTCGCAGTCGCGCGTGGTGGCGGCGCTGCCGCAGTGGCTTTCGGACGCGGAGCTGCCCGACAGCCGGGCATGGCAGATCAGCCCCAGCCGCGCGGTATATGCCGTGGATCTCCTCGACATGGAGGACGGCGGTGTGCGGGCCATGTGTATCGTCGAGGTGAACCAGCGGCGCATGCTGGACGACTTCCGCCAGACCTACGCAGACCCCCGTGACACCGTCGAAGTGTTCTGGGACGCCGCGGCGAAGGACGGGCAGGACAGCGACCTGCGGCTCGAAGGCCGGTTCCTCTGCATGGAGGTCGCCCTGCAGGACGAACCGGCCTTCGAGCCGCAGGT
>SVGK01000130.1 GCA_015056395.1 Clostridiales bacterium | reverse complement strand
ACGTTCTTCAGCTGGCCGAATATATCGGTGAACTGCATCCGGATGAATTCCACATCGCCTTCCCTGACCAGGCGGATGATGTCTTCCTTCGTGTACTTGCTCATGGCGATACCTCCTTGAAGCAAAATGATATAGAAAATGGGCAAGGGGATCATATAACATGACCCCCTTGCCCTGTCAGCCGAAAGGATACCACACCTCCGGCGGCATGTCAAGGGATTTTGAATGTTAAATAATGAAAATATGCGGAATCCGACGGCACTCTCGAATTTGAATGATGGATTTGCAAGTTTACAAACAATTAATTGCAAATCGGTATTGACAGCTCGCATGGCGCGTGATACAATACCCGCAAATCGAACACGACATAAAGCGATGCGGAAGCAAAGTAACCCGGAACACCTCATCCAAGAGAGCGGGCGGCGGTGAGAATCCCGCATGGGGCCCGGGCGAAGAACCCTTCCAAGTCCAAGCTGAAAGCGCGGCGAGAGCCGGGAAACGCAAGTAGGGGCGGCGTGGCGGCGGCACGTTACAGCGGCCAGGGTTCAATGGGACCCGGAAAGAGAAGCAAATCAGGTGGCACCACGAAGCGGCGGCCTTCGTCCTGAAATCCATAAGGATGGCCGACCCTGTTACGGAGGTGCTTTTTATGTGTTCCATTTTCTTTGCAGAAGGCAAGTCGGTGCCCGTGAAGAAGCTGCGCGAATGCTTCGACCGCACGGTCTCGCGCGGCCCGGACATGAGCCGCTTCATTGAGACGCCCCGAGGGACCATGGGCTTCCACAGGCTTGCGATCATGGGCCTGGATGAGACGGGCATGCAGCCCTTCCGGATGGAGGACGATTACGTGGTCTGCAACGGCGAGCTGTACGGCTTCCGCCCCGTCAGGTCCAGGCTGATGGAAAAGTACGACCTTGTCAGTCGTTCGGACTGCGAGATACTGCTGCCGCTGTACTATGAGTACGGCGTGGAGATGTTCAAGACGCTGGACGCGGAGTTCGCGCTGGTGCTGTACGACGGTAAGCGGGACAGGCTGATCGCGGCGCGCGACCCGATCGGCATAAGGCCGCTGTATTACGGCACGCTGCCGGACGGCGGCACGGCGTTTGCGAGCGAGCCTAAGAACCTGATGGGCCTCTGCGGGCGCATAAGGCCCTTCCCGCCGGGCTGCTACTGGGTGGACGGCGAGTTCTTCCGCTACGCCGACTGCGCGCATGTGGACCAGTTCACGATGAAGGACGAAGACCATGTGTGCGCAAAGCTGCGCAGGCTGCTGATCGACGGCGTGGAAAAGCGCCTGGACGCGGACGCACCGATAGGCTTCCTGCTCTCGGGCGGGCTGGACTCCTCGCTGGTCTGCGCGATCGCGCAGGGGCTTTTAAAGCAGCCCATAAGGACGTTCGCCATTGGCATGGACACGGACGCCATAGATCTGAAGTACGCGCGCAGGGCGGCGGAGTACATAGGCTCCGACCACACGGAGGTCATCATCACGGAACAGGACGTGCTCGAAGCGCTGCCCAAAGTCGTGGAGCTGCTGGCCACGTGGGACATCACGACGATACGCGCGTCCATAGGCATGTACCTGGTGTGCAAATACATACACGAGCACACGGACATACGCGTGCTGCTCACGGGCGAGATCTCGGACGAGCTGTTCGGCTACAAGTACACGGATTTCGCGCCGAGCGCGGCCGCGTTCCAGGAGGAGGCGGAGAAGCGCGTGCGCGAGCTGCACATGTACGACGTGCTGCGCGCGGACCGCTGCATATCGGTCAACAGCCTGGAGGCGCGCGTGCCGTTCGGCGACCTGAAGTTCGTGCGCTACGCCATGAGCCTGGATCCGGAGCTCAAGATGAACACCCACGACATGGGCAAGTACCTGATCCGCAAGGCGTTTGCGGACGACCACATACTGCCGGACGAGATACTCTGGCGGCAGAAGGCGGCGTTCTCCGACGCGGTGGGACACTCCATGGTGGGGGATCTGAAGGCGCTGGCCGAGCGCACGTACACGGACAGGGAATTTGCGGAGAGATCGGCGAAGTACTACTACCGCCCGCCCTTCACCAAGGAAAGCCTTTTGTACAGGGAGCTCTTCGAAAGATACTACCCGGGCCAGGCGCGGATGATCGCGGACTACTGGATGCCCAACAAAAGCTGGCCGGGCTGCGACGTGGACGATCCCTCCGCGCGCGTGCTCTCGAACTACGGCGCCAGCGGCGTCTGAAAGATATATATGGGGGATACCTGCATGAGTCAGAACCAGAAGGTCGTGATACTGGACTTCGGCGGGCAGTATACGCAGCTGATCGCGCGGCGCGTGCGTGAATGCCGCGTGTATTCGGAGGTCGTGCCCTGGGACACGCCCGCGGCGGCGATCGCCGACATGGAGCCCAAAGGCGTGATACTCTCCGGCGGCCCCGCCAGCGTGACGGACCCCGGCGCGCCGCGCTGCGACCGGGCTGTATATGAGCTGGGCGTGCCGGTGCTGGGAATATGCTACGGCATGCAGCTCACGGCGGACATGCTGGGCGGCCGCGTTGAGCGCGCGAAGGAGCGCGAGTACGGCCGCGTGACCGTGCGCATGCTCGAGCGCGATGGCCTTCTGCAGGGGCTCGACGAGGCCTCCGCTTGCTGGATGAGCCACACCTGGCAGGTCGCCGCGCTGCCGGAGGGCTTTCGCGCCGTCGCGCAGACGGACAGCTGCCCCGTCGCCGCCATGGCGGACGATCGGCGGCGCATATACGGCGTGCAGTTCCACCCGGAGGTGACGCACACCGAGCAGGGGCGCAGGGTCATCGAGAATTTCCTTATGGACATATGCGGCTGTACGGGCGACTGGACCATGGAGGCTTACGCCGATACGGCGGTCAGGCAGATACGCGACATCGTGGGCGACACGGGCACGGTGCTGTTGGCGCTGTCCGGCGGCGTGGACTCCTCCGTGGCCGCGGCGCTGATACATCGCGCCATAGGCCGCCGCCTCACCTGCGTGTTCGTGGACCACGGCCTCATGCGCAAGGGCGAGAGCGAGCAGGTCTGCCGCGTGTTCAGCGAGCTGTTCCCGGTGCGCTTCGTGCGCGCCGACGCGGCCGCGCGCTTCTTCGGCGACCTGAAGGGCGTGACCGACCCGGAGGAGAAGCGCAAGATCATCGGCAGGGACTTCATCGAGGTGTTCAGGGACGAGGCGAAGAAGCTGGGAAAGCTCGACCACTTCGCGCAGGGCACTATATATCCCGACGTGATCGAAAGCGGACAGGGCGCGGGCGCGGCGGTGATCAAGAGCCATCACAACGTGGGCGGCCTCCCGAAGGAGCTGGGCTTCACGGAGCTGATCGAGCCGCTGCGCATGCTCTTCAAGGACGAGGTGCGCGCGCTGGGCACCGCGCTGGGCCTGCCGCGCGCGCTGGTCTGGCGGCAGCCCTTCCCGGGACCGGGCATCGCCATACGCATCATCGGCGAGGTGACCCCCGACAAGGCTGAGATCGTGCGCGAGAGCGACGCCATATTCCGCGAGGAAGTCGCGCGCGCGGGCCTCGAGGCGCAGCTGAGCCAGTACTTCACGGTATTGACGGGCGTGCACAGCGTGGGCGTGATGGGCGACGAGCGCACATACGACTACGCGGTCGCGCTGCGCGCCGTGACCACGGACGACTTCATGACCGCCGACTGGGCGCGCCTGCCCTACGACCTGATCGCCCGCGTGTCCGAGCGCATCGTCAACGAGGTGCCGCACGCCAGCCGCGTGGTGCTGGACGTGACCAGCAAGCCGCCGGCGAGCATAGAATGGGAGTGAGGTGCGATCCTTGAAAAGCGTCATCGGGCTTGCATCGATCTGCGTTTTGTGGTAGGCTATAGATGAATAGGACAGAATACTCAGATGTTTCAAAGGAAGCGGGAGCTTGGACGCGGTCCTGAACAACAGGGATGGCTTTACGGTATTCCGATTCGGCGATCATGTCATTCGACTCAAGGCTCCGTATTCTCTTGAGAGATATACCAGGGTCAAGGAGTGGAACAATGGTTATGTGGTCGTGGACGCCAAGTATCGCCACAACAAGCAGGACGAGGAGGAGTATATAGATCTGGTTCCGATCTTGAAGGATCTGTACTTTGAGCCTTCTGCGTTTCTTGCGCCGATCAAGGGAGCGAAGATAGAATATGACTGAATAGTCCATCAAGAGCGTGGCCGACGCGGACGTGCTCTGAGCCCGGTTTGAAAAAGGCATGCAAGGGACTTGACAAGTGACCTTTCGTTCACTATAATAGGTGAACGAAAGGTCACACTTTTTGTACGGAGGACGGCATGGCAAGGGACACGAAGGAGAGGATACTGTCAGCGGCGCTGGAGATGTTCGCCGAGAAGGGATACGAGGGCACGAACATACGCGAGCTGGCCGCTTCGCTGGGGCTTGTGAAGTCCGGCATCTACAAGCACTTTGAGAGCAAGGAAGCCATATGGAACGCGCTGCTCGACCGTATGATCGCCTATTACGCCGCGCGCTTCGGTTCGGCGGAACACATGCCGCCCGTGCCGGATTCGGCCGAGGGCCTGGTGGCGATGACCATGCGCATGGCGGACATCACGATACACGACGAGAAGATCGTCATGACGCGAAAGGTGCTGACCATCGAGCAGTTCCGGGACGCGCGCGCCCGCGAGCTCGCGACGCGGCACTTCCTGACGGGGCTTGCGGAGATGTTCACGGCGATATTTGCCGGTATGATGGACAACGGATCGCTCAAGAGGGACGATCCCGCCATGCTGGCCTTTGCGTACACGTCGCCCATCTCCGCGCTGATCCGCCTGTGCGACAGGGAGCCTGAGAAGACGGAGGAGGCGTTCGCCGGTATCGAGGCGTTCAGCCGGCATTTCATAGGGACGTACGGGGCGTGAGGATCCAACGCGGAAGCGGCGGACACGCCATCCAGACGAGGTGGTTTTTGTGAGGAGATACTTTGGCAGCCTGTCCTTCTACAGACAGGCATTGATGATAGGCATCCCCGTGATGCTGCAATCGCTGATACAGTCGCTGGTATCCCTGGTGGACAACTTCATGGTGGCGGGGCTGGGGGACGTGAAGATGTCCGGCGTGAGCGTCGTGGGACAGATACTGTTCGTGTTTATGGTGCTCTCCAACGCCATATGCGCCGCGGGCGGCATCTACATGACGCAGTTCTCCGGCGCGAAGGACCGGGAGGGCATGCGGCAGGCGCTCCGGTTCAAGATCTATATGATCGGGGGCTTCATCGTCCTCTATCTCATGGTGTGCTTTGCCTTTCCGAGGCAGGTATTGCGCCTGATGGTGATCGGGAACGCCGAAGCGGAGGCGATACTGGACGCGGGCGAGGAATACATGAGGCTGATGGGCTACATGGGCGTGCCCTTCTGCGTATCGGTCGTGCTGGCGACATCCATGCGCGAGATCGGCCAGGTGCGCGCGCCCCTGGTGATCAGCGTGATCGGCACGCTGGTGAACACGGCCTTGAACTGGGTGCTGATCTACGGCAACCTGGGCGCGCCGAGGCTTGAGGTGCGCGGCGCGGCCTATGCCACGCTGGTCGCCCGCACCGTGGAGATGGCGCTTTACGTCGCCTTCGTATGGCGCTATCCGCAGCCCTTCTTAGGCAAGCGGGGCGAGCGCATGCGCACGGACTGGAAGCTGTTCGGCGCGATACTGCGCCGCGGGTGGCTCATGCTGTTTTCCGAGGTGCTCTGGGTCGTCTCCGAGACCGTCACCACGGCTGTGTACAACGGACGCGGCGGCGCGGACGTTGTATCTGGCATGTCGGCGGGCTGGGCCATCGTGAACCTGCTGTTCGTGTCCTTCGGCGGCATCAACACCGCCACGGCCGTCATCATAGGCAAGACGCTGGGCCGGGGAGAGTTGGACGAAGCGCGCAGGCAGAAGGACTGGATGCTGTCCGCCGCCGTGGTGTTCGGCCTTTTCATGACGCTGACGGGCGGCCTTGTGACGCTGCTCACGCCGGTGGTGTTCGGCGACCTGTCTCCTGTGGCGCAGCGCATATGCCGTGACCTGGTGCTGCTGATATCGCTGTACATGCCCCCGTGGGTCTACAGCAACGTGCAGTTCTCCGTGGCGCGCGCGGGCGGCGACACGGTCATGGGCGCCGTGGTGGACGGCTGTGTGACGCTTGCACTGGTGATCCCCGGCATACTGCTGCTGGCGCGCTGGACGGACTGGGGCCCGGTGCTGATGTACGGCGTGCTGAAGCTCACGGACATCGTCAAGATCGTCGTGGCGTATCTGTGGCTCAGGAAGGAGATCTGGGTGAAGAACCTGACCGCGCAGGAGGCGTGACGGCGCGGACGCATCACGACGGATATCGAGCGGCCCGAACGGACGAAAGGAGCAGATCATGGACAGAGAATGGTCGGAGATGAACAGGCAGATGCAGTCCCTGATCTCGAAGAAGGCCACATTCGGGGAGGGGATCGAGAAGCTGCTGGCACTGCGCGCGAGCCTGTTCGAACAGATCGAACAGATTGCGACGAACTACCCTGCGGAGGCGTTCGCCCGGATGCCCTTTGCCGGAGCGAAGGGGTATCACAGCAAGACGCTGGCATATTCCATATGGCACATATTCCGGATCGAGGACATCACAGCCCACGAGATGATCGCGCAGGATGAGCAGGTGCTGTTCGCCGGGGCCTTCCGGGAAGCCATACGTTCCCCGATCATCACCACCGGCAACGAACTGTCCGGCGAGGAGATCGCCGCGTTTTCCGCAGAGCTGGACATCAGGGCGCTGTACCGGTACGCGCGGGAGGTGATGCAGTCCACGGATCGTATGCTGAAAGGCCTTGCCTTTTCCGAACTGAAGCGGAGGTTCGGCGGCGATATGGCCGAAAAGCTGCGGCGCACAGGCTGTGTCAGCGATGACGAAAGCGCGGCGTGGCTGATCGACTACTGGTGCGGCAAGGATGTGCTGGGGCTCATACGTATGCCCTTCAGCCGGCACTGGATCATGCATGTCGAGGCGATGCGGCGCATCAAGAACAGGCTGTGCGAACAGGCGCGCAAGGGCGTCGATCCCGTCGCGTACTGCGGACTGTCCTGCGACCACTGCTTTTTGAAGGATTGGTGCGGCGGCTGCAGGACGGCCTACAACGTGTGCTCCAATGCCACCTGTTGCGCAGACCGCATATGCCCGAACGCCGGCTGCTGCCGGGAGAAGGGTCTGGACGGGTGCTATCAGTGCGAGGCGCTGGCCGACTGCCGGAAGGGCTTTTACGCGGCCGGCAAGGACGCCAATGCCGTCAAAGCCTTGGCCCTGTATATCCGCGGGCATGGGAAGAGGGAACTGTTAGACGTCATGGACAGGCTCCACGAGAGATACGACTTTCAGAAGATACAGGAGATATTGGGCGATGACCTGACCGAGGGGTACAGGATACTGGAAGACAGCTGAGGCTGTGAAGGAGGCGGATCCAGCCATGCCGAAGATCAGTACGGAACGGC
>SVGK01000129.1 GCA_015056395.1 Clostridiales bacterium | reverse complement strand
CTCCTCTTCGATGACGTCCACGATGTCGTCCACAGTGACGATGCCGACCAGGCGCTCCTCGTGGTCGACCACGGGTATGGACAGCAGGTCGTACTTTCGCACCGTGTCCGCCACGACCTCCTGGTCGTCGGTGGTGTGCACGGCGATGATCTGGTTGTCCATCAGCTCCTGCACGGTGCGGTCGTCGCTGGCCAGCAGCAGCTTCCTCAGCGGCACGGTGCCTAAGAGCTCGCGCCTGTCGTCGATGATGTAGAGCGTGTTGATGGTCTCCTTATCGGGCGCCGTGCGCCTGATCTCCGCCATGGCCTGTCCCACCGTGGTGCCCGTGTGGAACTCCATGTATTCGATGGTCATGATGCGCCCGGCGCTGTTCTCCGGATAGCGCAGGAACTGGTTGATCAGCTCGCGGCGCTTCGGGTCGGAGTTCATGAGCATGCGCTTGACCACGCCCGCGGGCAGCTCCTCGAGGAAGTCCACGGCGTCGTCCAGGAACATGTCGTCTATGATGCGCATGGCCTCCTGGTCGTCCATCGCCTCCATCACGCGCGTGCGCTGGTCGTTGTCCATATAGGAAAAGACATCCGCGGAGACATCCTTGGGCAGCAGCCTGAACACCATGAGCACCTGTTCGTTGTCCAGCGTCTCAAGGTAGTCCGCGATGTCGACCTCGTTCAACATATTCAGCGCGCCGCGCAGCTCGGCCTTACGGCCGCTTTGCACCAGCGCGTCCAGCCTCGCCTTGATGCGTTCAAAATCCATTGGCTTCATCCCCCTTTTATTCAAAGGTCCGTCGTCCCCTGTTCCAGGTTCGGCGCTCATGTCTCAAGCATAGGGACACAAAAAGACCCGAGCAGCTTTTCAACAAAGAGCCTCTCGATAACGAACGGAGTTCATGTGAAGATGAAGGCCTGCCGATGAGGGAGTGCTGGTCCCGCCCCGAATGTGCGGGATCAGATTTCCACAGTGGCGCAAGCAGTGCTGTCCGCGCCTAAGGGCACGCCATCGATCGACAAATAACTTCCGCCGTCGTCCATGCTTCGCCACCTCCTATAAGATGATGCGGGACCGCGCAGCGACGCAAGTCCTGCTGCACATTTCTCCCGTATCTTAATAATACGCTTTGTAAAGGCCGTTCGTCAAGGGGATTTGGAAATTTTACGGCAAAAGCGCGCCCATGATTTTCGTAATCCATAGCCAAACAGGGATTGAAAGGTTTACATCGGTGTGTCATAATGGAAAAATCCCATCGTGCATAGAAACATTCCCGAGGAGATTCCATGCAGATCGCCTATTTCATACTCGTCGCACTGGTCGCGCTGTGCAACCTTCCAAGCGTCTATACCGGCGTGATCGCGCTGTTCACGTTCAAAAAGCACGTGCCCTATCCGCATGCGGAGCCCGGCACGCGCTTTGCCGTTGTGATCCCCGCGCGCAACGAGGCGCACGTGCTGCCGAACCTGATACGCGCGCTCAGGGAGCAGGACTATCCCGCGCACCTGATCGACATCTACGTCGCGGCGAACCACTGCACGGACGATACCGCGCACGTGGCCGGACGCCTCGGCGCGCAGGTGATCGAATGCCCCGACAGCGTGCGCGTCAAGGGCGACGTGCTGCACCACGCCGTGGCGCAGCTCATGCCCAAGGCCTATGACGCCTTCGCCTTCTTCGACGCGGACAACATACCCGACAGGGCCTTCATGCAGCGCATCAACGACGCGCTGGCCGCCGGCGAATCTGTCTGCCGCGGGCGGCTCAAGGCGGGCAACGCCAGGGACAGCTGGGTCTCCGGCTGCTACGGCATGTACCACACGCTGATGGAGTGGGTCTATTCGCGCCCGCACACGCAGGCGGGCTTCTCCTCGAACCTGGTGGGCACGGCGTTCGCCGTGCACCGCGAGGTGTTCGAGGCCATGGGCGGCTGGAACACCGTGACCATTTGCGAGGACAGCGAGTTCGCCGCGCAGTGCTCCCGCATGGGCTATCGCGTGGCGTTCGTGCAGGAGGCCGTGTCCTATGACGAGCAGGTCTCCGGCTTCCTCACGTCGCTTCGCCAGCGGCGGCGCTGGTGCTACGGCATGATACAGGCCGCACGGCACATGACGCCCTCGATGTTCTCGCCGAAATGCCCCAGGAAGGGCATGGCGCGCGACTTCGGCATGGTGTTCGTGCTGTCGCACTCAGCGCCCCTCGCCACGCTGCTCTCCCTCGCCATGCTGCCCATGCAGCCTGCGTCCATGCTCATACTGGGCGCTGCGGGGCTGGCGCTCTCGGCGTTGGGCATCATACTGCTGGGATTGCTGCTCTGCCGGCTGGGCGGATACCCCTTGCGGGACATGAAGCTTGCGGTGCTGATGCACCCGGTGTTCATGGTCTCGTGGGTGCCGCTTCAGATCTCCGCGCTGTTCTGGCCGGTCAGGGAATGGTCCCCCATCGTACACAACGGACAGGACGTCCCCGGCATGGAGACAGACATATAGGAGGTGCACACGTCATGCGCTACGGCATCTGCATCGACACGCTTTACACGGAACTCGACTTTTACGACCGCATCGCTGCGGCCGCCGCGGACGGCTTCGACGCCGTGGAATTCTGGGACTGGCGCACGCGCGATCTGGACCGCATACGTAAATGCGCGCAGGAAGCCGGTATACTGGTGAGCGGCTTCAACGGCGACGCCGACTTCTCCCCCATCGACCCGAAGCACAGGGAGCTCTGGCTCAACGAGGTCGCGCGTTCGATCGACGCAGCGAAGCATGTCGGCGCGCCGAGCGTGACGATACACTCCAACGCGCTGGGCGAGGGCGGCGTGGTCGTGGACCACTACGACGCGCTGAGCGACGCTGTGAAGCTTGCGAGCCTGTTCGACGCCCTGAAGGAGGCCGCGCTGCTGGCCGAAGAAGCAGACGTGCAGCTGAACTTAGAGGGACTCAACGTGCACGTCGACCACGTGGGCAACTTCCTGAAGGACACGCGCACGGCGGCGGAGCTCTGCGCGCTGGTCGGCTCGGACAGGCTTAGGATACTCTACGACGTGTACCACATGCAGATCGACGAGGGGAACCTGATCCCCACCATCGAGAGATACGCCAAGTACATAGGCCACGTGCACATCGCGGACGTCCCCGGGCGGCACGAGCCCGGCACGGGCGAGATCAACTACGTCAACGTGCTGCGCGCGCTGAAGGCGACGGGCTACAAGGGCGTGGTCGGCTGCGAGCTCTTCCCCGCGACGGACACCAAAACGGCGGTCGGAGCGATACTCGCGATGCGCGACGCGGTGGAAGGGTAAAAAAAGGAGCGCCTGACGGACAGATCGTGCGGCGCGAACGGATCCTTCAATGGCGGCAGCTTACGGGCTGCCGCCATCATTCGTTTTTGGCATGATGGGGCGTAAGGATATCGAACGAACACCGCCGTTCCCGCAGGCGCGCGGCATGCCGCGTCCGCGTTGTCTGTGAGGTATCGCGGGAAACGTGGCGGCGTGGACGCCGCCGCTGCGGGATGGCATTGCGGACGCGGTATCGGATCGGCCTCCCGCAGGGACGCCGTTCGTGGCGTCCGCCGCGCGTGAGCGCACCATTATCCGTCGCCCCGTAGGGACATGGCATGCCGCGTCCGCGTTGCCCATGCGAAGCTGCGAGGGGACGTGGCGGCGTAGACGCCGCCGCTGCGGGACGGCATTGCGGACACGGTTTCGAATCGGCCTTACGTAGGGACGTCATTCATGGCGTTCGCCCGGTCGCTCCCATGTCGCCACACGCATACTTTGGTGGAAACGGATGGACATGCGGGGACGACCAACGGCGTTAGCCGCGCGTGAACGCACACGTTTCGCCGTTCCGCACGCGCATCGCGACGCTCCGGGTGGGGGATCGGGGGTGCAAAGCGGCGCCCTTACAAACAAAAACGTGGTGTATATAAAGAGCACCAGGAACAGCGGTACATGGAGCGCAAGGTGCGCGCCGAGAAGACCAAGGCGGACACGCTGGAGGCCGCGGGAGACAAACAGGGCGCGAAGGCGGCGCGGGCGAAGGCGCGGGAGAAGAACGCCGAGCTGAAGGCGTTGTGCGATGAGAAGGGGCGGGCGTACTATCCTGAGAGGACGAGGGTGGTTCGGGCAAGGACGGAGTATAATTACGGTATTACTAATTCAGGTGCTTTTGCAGGCGCAAAGAAGACCTCTGGCTGGCAAGAACGTCATGCTGAACGATATTATGAAGAGGTGCGCAACAGAAAGCCATATGTCGATGCGTCGAGAATTGCCAGGTATACTGATGATTTCACAGCTGACCAGATTGAAGATATTCGTCAGCATATATTCATTCGCATCCAGCCTTTAGATAACGGGACAGTATTTGCCAGATTTGATGCTGATTTCGACCAAGCGCAAGCGTGGCAAAGATTGACTGAAGGCAGAGGGACAAAAACGGATCTGATCATGCTTCATCATGAGTATTTGGAGTTGACAGAGATGCGTAAACATGGTTATAATTATGATGAAGCACATGCGATAGCAAACGAGAGATATAATTGGTGGCAAGCCGTACAGGATCAACTCAAAGGAGGTGAGTGACTATGTGGTGGTATTTTGAAAAGGCGAACGAGAGTAACGACATAGTCACTTATAACTACTCGAGAGAAAACCGCAATTTGGACGGCCTCATTTCTATCGACAAAAACACAGGAATGGTTTCGATGGTTTCTCCGTGTTCAAACGATTCTGAGAATGATTTTGCAGTCAACAAAGCTATCTCAAAGGCGTTCTATTTGGTAAAAGAAGGGTATCCTGCAAACAGACAGGTAGCCTGTGGCTGAGAAGCCACATATTGATCAAGTTATACAGACCAGCACGCTTCGGCGTGCTTTTTTGATGCCTGAAAGGAGACGGGCGCACCAAGGCGCGCCCCTACGGAGATCCCGCAGGCTATTGATTCTCAATTATGAATTCTGAATTCTGAATTTGCAAAGGTGGTGAGCGCACATGGCCAGCGACGGCAAGATCACGATCGATCTTGAGATAAACGACCACGGCGTAAAGGGCGCGCTGGACGACGTTGCGTCAAAGGCTCGTGGCATACCCGACGTAAAGATAAACGTCTCCGCCGACACGAAGGGCGCGCTGGGCGACATCGCCGAAGCCGCAAAGGCCGCAAAGGACGTGGGTTTGTCGCCGGCGGACGCGGCATCGAATATCGTACACAAAAATTAACATTGCAAACCGCTTCATGGGTATTGACTTTCTTTGACTTTTGACTATAATAGACATTGTCCGAAGGGGACGGTGGTCCCCTGGATCGGACGGACAAATACGATCATTCCCGATCGATCGACATAGAGGAGGCAAACATTATGTTCAGCATGATACCTTACCGCACGAACCGTGGCGTTGCCACGCGCAACCAGAGCGTTTACGATCCCTTCAACGGCGACTTCTTCCGCTCGTTCTTCGGCGACGATCTCGCCAACGGCCTGCTGGGCGCCGAGAGGCCCATGAAGGTCGACGTGTGCGACGAGGGCGACCATTACCTGCTCGAGGCGGACGCACCCGGCCTCACCAGGGACGACATCAAGGTCTCCGTCGAGAACGGCGTGCTGACCATCGCCGCGGAGACGCACAGCGAGGAGAACAAGGAGGAACAGGGCAAGTACGTCTACCGCGAGCGCCGCTATGGCCGCACCAGCCGCGCCTTCAACCTGGACGGCATCGACGAATCCGGCATCACGGCCGCATTCACGGACGGCGTGCTGAAGCTGGAGCTGCCGAAGAAGGCGGACGAAGCGCCGGCCGCGCGCGAGATCAAGATCGCGTGATGAAAATGCGGGCCTACGGAGGGCTGTCCCGGAACGGGGCAGCCCTTTATGTATGTGCGATATGTGAGGTATTACAAAGCCTCGCAGCAGCAAGTCTCCAGGCCGCCGTGTTCCCCCACGATCGCGGGGTCGACCTGATCGAACCACGACGAAGAACGATGCGCTCACGCGCGGCGGACGCCATGAATGGCGTCCCTACGGGAAACCAGTCCAAAACTGTGACCGTGAAGGTGGTCCTGTAGCGGCGGCCCGTAGCGACGGCCCGTAGCGGCGGCTATCAGCCGCCACGTTTCCCGTGCCGTACGGGCAACGCGGAAGCGGCATGCCGCGTCCCTACGGGAATGGCGATGTTCGTTCGACACCCTTCCGGACGCTCCATGCCGCTTCCTCCGCGTCACTACCATCGCATCGAATTAACTTGACGCAGGTCACGGCCTTACGTATAATGATACCTGACATCATTCCACGAAGGGATGTGTGCGGGCAGAAGCCGGCGCGCGTCTTTTCGTGTTTTTTTGTGATAAGGAGGATCATTCCCCATGAACGGATCGAACGACATCAGGAAGCTCGTGATGGCCGCAGTGCTGATCGCGCTGGGGCTGGTGCTGCCCATGTTCTTAGGACAGGTACAAGTGCTCATGCAGGGCGTGAGTCCCATGCACATCCCCGCGCTGCTGGCCGGACTGACGCTCGGCCCCGTATGGGGCGCGGCCGTGGGCGCGATCACGCCGATACTGCGCGGCCTCGTGTTCGGCATGCCGCCGCTCATGCCCACCGGCACGGCCATGGCCTTCGAGCTGGCCGCCTACGCTTGCCTCACGGGCGCGCTCTACCCCATGCTCGCGCGCCGCTATGCAAAGAACCACCTGCCCGCGATACTCATCGCCATGCTGATCGCCATGGTCGCGGGACGCCTGGTCGGCGGCGCGGCGCAGGCCGTGCTGCAGACCGCGCGCGGCAATGCCTATACGTTCTCCGCGTTCATCACGGCGTATTTCGCCAAGACCGCGGTGGGCGCGGCTCTGCATCTGATCGCCGTGCCGGTGGTCACGCTGGCGCTGGAGCGCGCGCACCTCTCTCCGCTGATGGAGGAACACAGATAAGGTTTGTCTTGACTAATGGAACCTCCCTGCGCTATAGTCCTCTCGAGGGGATCACACTCCGGAGACCGCACAGGGAGGTATACTTATGTCTGATTACTTCGGCAAGGAAGTGTTCAAACTCGGCTTCGGCCTCATGCGCCTGCCCAAGAACCCGGACGGCTCGATCGACGTCGAGACGACCAAGGTCATGGTGGACAAGTTCATCGAGGCCGGCGGCACGTATTTCGACACTGCCTGGGTCTATGACAACGGCGAGAGCGAGGCCGCCGCGCGCGAGGCGCTGGTCAAGCGCTACCCGCGCGAGCGCTACACGCTGGCCACGAAGCTCAACGCCATGGCGGCCCCCGACCACGACGAGGCGAGCGCGAAGCAGGAATTCTACACCAGCCTCGAGCGCACGCAGGCAGGCTACTTCGACTACTACCTGCTGCACGCGATCATGGAGGACAACCATCACCTCTATGACGAATACCACATCTGGGACTTCGCCAGGGAGCTCAAGGAAAAGGGCCTGGTCAAGCACTGGGGCTTCTCGTTCCACGCCACGCCGGAGCTTTTGGACGAGCTGCTCACGAAGCACCCG
>SVGK01000128.1 GCA_015056395.1 Clostridiales bacterium | reverse complement strand
CATGTCCTCGACCTTCGCGGTGTAGAGGTGCTTTACGGACGAGCGGTGCAGGTCCACGTAGCTCTCGCCTGGGCCGTAGCCGAAGTAGGTCACGTTGCGCCCCCGCTTCGGCAGGAACATGCGCAGGCCGAAGCGCGGCAGCGGCGGCGCGTCCTCGCGGCGCTCCGCGCGTATGCACACGTCTATCGCGCCGTTGCGGTGCACCGTCCATTTGGCCGTGCCGGCCAGTATGTTGGGCAGGCTGACCGCGCCTATGGAGAACCTGGTCGTCAGCACGACGTTGCCGTCGGCCAGCGCGATATCCGTCTTGTAGCCGCGCGTGATCGCGCGGTCATAGCCGAACGCCTCCCATTCGTGGCGTATGTTCCTGTCGTTGTCGGTGGGCGCGCGCCAGATGTTCATCTCCATGGGCCTGGTGAGCGCTGAGATGTTGTCGCAGTTGAGCACGTCGAAGCACGCGCGGCTGCGGCGGTACACATAGTGGAAGTTCTCGCCGTCCAGCAGCACCACGTCGCCCAGGTCGGCAAGCTCTATGTCCAAAAGCCCGTCCTCGCGCGCGGGCGCCTCATAGGTCTGCCGCCCCAGCTGTTCGAAGCCCAGCACGTGGCCCGCGGGCACCAGCGGCGTGTCGTAGCGCTGCACAGCCGTGAACAGCACGGCGAAGTCGCCCTGCAGCCCCTCGGGCAGCCTGATCGACACCGGGCGCGTCGCGTGCGGCGGCACGTCCAGCTGGTCCTCGGGGATCATGTCCCTGTAGATGTCCTGCCCGTTCTGCCGCACCGTGTAGGCGATCATCAGCCTCTCGGAGAGGTTCGTGAAGTCCAGCATGTTGCGCACCAGGAAGCGGCCGGCGCGCAGGTCCTCCTCCTGTATGCGCACGGGGCGTATCACGTTCTTGTACTCCTTCAGGCCCGTGTGCACGCGCCTGTCCGGATAGACCAGGCCGTCCATGCAGAAGTTGCCGTCGTGCGGGAACTCGCCGAAGTCGCCGCCGTAGGCGTACATCCTGCGCCCGTCGGGCGTGCGGCCCATGTCCACCGCGTGGTCGCACCACTCCCATATGAAGCCGCCGCAGTGGCCCTCGTGGCGGTCGAAGCACTGGAAGTAGTCCTCCAGGTCGCCGGGGCCCAGGCCCATGGCGTGGGAGTATTCGCACAGTATATAGGGTTTGCCGATCTCGCCGCGCTCGAAGTAGGCGTCGATCTCCTCTATGGAGGGGTACATGCGGGAGTACAGGTCCAGGTTGTCGCGGTTGATGGTCTCGCCCTCGGGCGGGAAGGACGCGCGCTCGTAGTGCGTCAGGCGCGAGGGGTCGAACTTCTTGGTCCACATCAGCGCGTCGTTGAAGTTGATGCCGTGGCCGGATTCGTTGCCCATGGACCATATGACCACGCTGGCGCGGTTCTTGTCGCGGTGCACGTTGCGCTGCACGCGGTCCATGATGGCGTCGCGGTATTCCGGATCGGTGGCGATACGG
The DNA here is from genome assembly GCA_015056395.1 of Clostridiales bacterium. Classification (GTDB taxonomy): domain Bacteria; phylum Bacillota; class Clostridia; order Christensenellales; family Aristaeellaceae; genus Faecivicinus. The sequence goes on along the minus strand of SVGK01000128.1, from coordinate 6,119 downwards.
TTGTAGTCCGCCTCGTTATAAGGCGTGCCGCGAACGACCACGCCGTGGCACTCCACGTCCGATTCGCCGATCACATAGAAGCCGTAGCGGTCGCACAGCTTCAGGAACTCGGGCGCGTTGGGATAGTGGCTTGTGCGTATGGCGTTTATGTTGTGCTGCTTCATGAGGGTCAGGTCGCGCAGCATCTGCTCTTCGGAGATGACATAGCCCGTCTCCGGGTCGCTGTCGTGGCGGTTCACGCCGCGGAACTTGACGTTCACGCCGTTTATGTACACCACGCCGTCGCGCACGCAGATCTCGCGTATGCCGAAGCGCTCCGCCACGGCTTCGCCGTCCGCCTCCAGCACCAGCGTGTACAGGTTGGGCGATTCCGCGCTCCACAGGCTCACGTCATACAGCGTGAAGGCGATGCGCCCGGTGTCCGTGCGCACGTGGTGCACCTCGTCCCCGGTCGGGTCGAACACGCGGCACTCCACGTGCACGTCCGCCTCGGTCTCCACGTCGACGGTCACGTTGGCGGTGGTGTAGTTGTCGGTCAGCTGCGTGTGTATGAAGAAGTCGCGCAGGCCGCTGGCGCTGCGTTCGAGCATGTACACGTCGCGGAATATGCCGGACATGCGCAGCTTGTCCTGGTCCTCGAAGTAGCTGCCGAAGCACCACTTGAGCACCAGCACGCATACGGTGTTCTCACCCTCCTTCAGATAGCCCGTGACGTCGAATTCCGTCGGAGAATGCGAGACTTGGCTGAAGCCCACGAAGCGGTCGTTGACATACAGATAAAAGCAGGAATCCACGCCCTCGAAGCACATCACCTGGCGTATGCCTCGCCTGGGATAGGCCAGGAACGTGCGCGCATACAGGCCGCAGGGGTTCTTGACCGGCACATAGGGCGGATCGAACGGGAACGGATAGCGGACGTTCGTATACTGGTGCCGGTCATAGCCGTGCATCTGCCATACGGAGGGCACGGGCAGCGTGTGCAGCGGTTCCGGCCGGCTGAACTCGTCCGACACGTCCTCGAAGCTTTCGAAATACTGAAAACGCCAGTCGCCGTTCAGCAGCGTCAGGCGGTCGGAGCTGAAGCGCGCGCCCTCCATGGCCTGGTCCCGCCTGGAGAAGGGTATGAAATAGGCGTGCGGCCTGAGCGTGTTGACGTGGAGCACATGGGCGTCCTCATGGTAGTGCATTTTCTTCACGGTATATACCCCCGTTGATCGTTGATTCGCCTGTCCCGGCAGTATCATTATATGAAAAAACAGGCCCTGCGTCAAGGACCTGTTGTGTTCGGAAGAGACGTTGCTCAGTCGCTCACGGGGAACTGTATGGAGGCTATGCACAGCGTGAGCAGCTGGTCCTGCGTGGACATGGGCGAGAACATGATCTGCACGAAGCGGGAATCGCCCAGGTCGAATATGACATTGGCGGTGTCCGCTTCCTCGACGCCGTTGATGATGGCCGCCGCGCCGTTGATCTGCGCATACTGGAGCGTGCGCTCGGGGTGCTGCTCCGCAAGCGAGGCCCCCAGCGTGGCCAGGTCGGGGCAGCCCTCGATGTACGAGTCGAACACGCTGATCGAGCCGCCGTTTTCGGCGTTTGCGAACAGGAAGGCATATTCGTCGGCGCGGTCTTCTTCGGTCAGCGCCTGCTCCTCATAGCCGTCGGGTATGATCAGCTGGCAGCCTACGCCCTCCAGCGTGTACCAGGTGCCCGAGAAGCCGGCTTCGGTAAAGGCCTGCTCGGCCGCGTCGGACCAGTCGATCTGCATGAGCTCGATGTCCTCTTCGGAGGCCTCATCGGCAAACGCGGGAAGGGCGAGCGCGAGCACCAGCATAAGGGCGATCATAATGGATCTTTTCATTTTTGACAGTCTCCTTTCGTTTTCCGTGGATATATCACGGGGCAGCGAACGATATTGTAGCACAACGCCGCGCGGGACGTCAAGCGCGCGCATTTCCCAAAATCACAGCCTCGGCGTCGGAACCACGGCTTACGCATGAATGAACAAAGTGTTCATGGAAATATGAAAAGAATACGAACGAACGCCATTTCGATCACATGTACCGGCTTTGCCGGTGCATGTGGATTCCCACAAAGGGCGCGCTTGCCCGCCCGACTGGGAATCGATACCGGCCAGTCAGAAAATTCGTGTCGTCAGGCGCGAATTTCCGCGTTCTCTCCATCTCGCACAAAATCCGCGGATTTTGTGCGACAGGCTCACGCATTCATGCGTGAGCCTCGGCGTCGGAACAGGCAAGCATTGCGATCATTACAAAAGTATCACCCAAGGACCTTGGTGATTCGACGTTGTGACCGACCTGCATATCCGCATGCGCTTTACAACCGAAGCGTATTCCGCTATAATTGAAGGGCCAAAGATCGAACGGCGCAGCCGACTTTCGCATACTTGAAACGCCTGACCGGCGCGGGCATCGCCCGTACGGCAGATGGCTCGGGAAGCGCGGTCAGCCGCGGGGTATTCACAGGCGCGCTGATCGAGCGCGTCTCGTGCGTGCGCATATGATATGACGAACGGATGAGGAGGAGAGAGACATGGCAGGCATACTGGGCACATCGACGCTGGCGCAGGTCGGCTTCATCGTGCGCGACATCGAGAAGAGCAAGCGCGTGTTCGCGGAGTTCTTGGGCGTGCCCGTGCCGCCCACGTGCGACGGCGGCCGGTACGAGGTCACGGGCACGGTGGTGGATGGGCAGCCCGCGCCCAAGGCCAACTGCCTGATGGCGTTTTTCGATGTGGGGCCGTATCTGCAGATCGAGCTGATCGAGCCGAACGGCGAGAAGAGCGCCTGGCAGGACTTTCTGGACGAGCACGGCGAGGGCATGCACCACCTTGCGTTCCAGGTGAAGGACACGGACGACAAGGCCGCAAAGCTCGAGACGGCGGGCATGAAGTGCCTGCAGCGCGGCAAGTACGGCGACGGCGGCGGCGAGTATGCGTACTTTGACGCCACGAAGGACCTGAAGTGCTTCCTGGAGACGTTGGAAAGCTATGGGAAGTGAGCGATTGAATATGCTTTTGTTCATCGACGCCTGCGTGCGCGGCGATTCCCGCACGCGCCGGCTTGCGCGCCGCCTGCTTGCGGCGCTCGGCGCGCCCCGCGTCGAAACACTGCGCCTGTCTGAATGCGTTTTCCCGCGGGTCGACGAGGCCTTCCTGGCCCGACGGGACGCCCTCCTCGCGCAGGGCCGCTTCGACGATGCGATGTTCGCGCACGCCCGGCAGTTCGCCGCGGCCGACGAGATCGTGATCGCGGCGCCCTACTGGGACCTGTCCTTTCCCGCCGCGCTGAAGGCGTATCTCGAACAGGTCAATGTGTCGGGCATCACGTTCAGGTACACGCCCGAGGGCGTGCCGGAGGGCCTGTGCAGCGCGCGAAGGCTCGTGTATGTGACGACCGCCGGGGGCGCTTACGTCCCGGAGGCCTACGGCTTCGGCTACGTCGAGGTGCTCGCCCGCGGCTTTTACGGCATACCGGACGTCCGGCTGGTCAGCGCGACGGGGCTCGACATCGAGGGCGCGCAGGTCGAACGCATACTCAGCGCATGCGAAGAGGATATCGCGCGCGGGTTCGCGCCGCTGCGCAGCGGCACCTGAGAGAGGAGCATGGCCATGCCAAGGAGAACGGTGACCGAAATGCGGTTTTCGGAGGTCTACCCGATGCTCGTGCAGAAGGCGGAGAGGAAGGGGCGCGCGAGGGCCGAGGTCGACCGCGCGGCGGCCTGGCTCACGGGCTGGTCCGAGGCGCAGATCGAGGCTGCGCTCGCCTCGGATGTCACCTACGGCGATTTCTTCAGCCGCGCGCCCGCCTGGAACCCGAACGCCGAACGCATCACGGGCAAGGTGTGCGGCGTGCAGGTCGAGGCGGTCGAGGATCCTCTGATGAGGCGCATCCGACAGTTCGACAAGCTGGTGGACGAGCTGGCGAAGGGCAGGGCGATGGAAAAGGTGCTGCGGAAGTAGTTAACGCAATGTAATATGAATATTTATATGAACACAATATAAAATTCATATATATATATATATATTGATATACTGTTCCTGTTAAAAATTCTTTGCCTGAATGCATATCGTAGATTGATTTTGCGATATGCATGGGCGATTTGACAGGGGAGGATATCGATATGTGCAGAAGGACGATGCTGTTGACGGCGGCGCTGCTGCTCTCGCTGCTGTGCTTTGCGGCGTATGCGGAGAGCAGCGGTACGTGGCAGGGCAACATCACGTGGGTGCTCGAAGACAACGGGAGGCTGACGATCTCCGGAACGGGCGAGTTCAAGAACACGACGATCAATCCATGGGATAACGAATCGACTTACGCCAAGAAGCTGCCCTGGTACGATTCCAGGGCTTCGATCAAGACCGTCGTGATCGAGGAAGGCGTCACGAATGTTGGGACCTGCTGCTTCTACGATTGCAGCAATCTCAACAGCGTATCTCTTCCTGAGAGCCTGAACTCGATATATCAGAATGCCTTTCAAAAATGCACAACGTTGAGAAGGGTACAGTTCCCCTCCGGTCTGAAGACCATAGGTTACAATGCATTCACCTCCTGCACCAGCCTGACGGAGATCGAATTCCCGTCCGATTTGGATTATGTGGGCGCGGAAGCTTTCAAGGGCTGCTCCAAGATCGCCTCGGCGACGTTCAACGGCCCGACGCGCATCTACCACAACGCCTTTGAGGGCTGCACGGCGCTGACGGGCATCGACTTCTACGGCGACGTCACCGCCATCGACTACGAGGCGTTCAAGGGCTGCACGTCTCTGCAAAGCCTGAAGATACCCGGCAGCGTCTCGAGCGTGGGCGCGAACGCGTTCGACGGCTGTACGGCGCTTCAGAGCGTTCGCGTCGCGGCGGGCGTCAACAGCATAGGCGACTATGCGTTCAACGGATGCACAGCGCTGTTGAACGTCGCGTTCGACGCAAGCGACGCCGGATCGCTGATCGGCCAATACGCCTTCCAGAACTGCTCCAAACTCACACGCGTGACGCTTGGGGAAGGCATCGCGACGATAGAGATCGGCGCCTTCAAAAATTGCTCTTCGCTCAAAAGCCTGACCTTCCCTGCGTCGGCCGTGAACATCCGCGGTTCGGTATGCGTCGGCTGCACGAACATGCAGACGGTCGTGGTCAAGGGCGCGGCCGACATAGGCAATTCAGCGTTCAACGGCTGCACGGGACTTTCCAGCGTAACGCTGGCCGACGAGGTGGGCACGCTCGGCACGAACGTGTTCAACGGTTGTACATCGCTGACGGCGATCGCCCTGCCGAGGAGCCTGAGGATACTCCAGCAGGGCCTTTTCAAGGGATGTACGGCGCTGTCGGACGTGCAGTTCCCATCCGACACCTCTCTTACACAGATCCAGGCGGAAGCCTTTGAGGAATGCAGCGCGCTTGAAGAGATATCGATCCCGGACAGCGTGACGAACATCGCCTCCGGGGCCTTCCGCAACTGCGCGGCGCTTTCGAGCATCGACTGGGGCAGCGGCATCGAGGGCATCAGCGAGAACGCATTCTCCGGCTGTGCGGCGTTGACGGAGCTCTCGTTCCCGAAGAGCCTTGAGAGCATAGGCGATTCGGCATTCTCGAACTGCACGAAGCTGACCAGGGTCACGTTGCGAGAGGAGATCTACGCCATAGGCGAAGGCGCGTTCGACGGCTGCTCCAAGTGGCTCGTCATCTACGTGCCGTCCGGGTCGTATGCGGAGGAATACTGCCAGGACAGCGGCTACAGCTATTGGCTGATCGGCGAGGTCAGGCTGACGCTGCCTCTCAACACCACGTCCATCGGGGAACAGGCGTTCCTGAACGACAGATCCATAACGGTCGCAGACGTGCCGGAGGGATGCCTGAGCATAGGCGAAAAGGCGTTCTACGGCTGCACCAACATGAGGCAGATCACCGTTCCGGGCAGCGTGGAGAGCATAGGTGCCAACGCGTTCGGGAACTGCTCGTCGAGCCTGACCGTCATCGTGGAAGAGGGTTCGCCCGCCGAGGAATACTGCATCCGGAACAACATCGCCTATATCGCCCGGTGAACGGAACGGTATGCAATATTAAAGAGGGGGACTGTCGCGAACAGTCCCCTATTACTCAATTC
>SVGK01000127.1:5134-7614 GCA_015056395.1 Clostridiales bacterium | reverse complement strand
TCCCGCAGGCGACGCGGCCAAGACGACCGAGATGGCCGGCGACCTGGTGAAGATGCAGCAGGCGCTGGAAGCCCTGGGCGATGACGACGACGTGACCACCGCCGAGGCGGCCTACCTGGTCGAGGTCCAGGACCGCGTACAAAAGCTGCTCCTGTCCGTGTCCATCTGACAAACAAAAGACGCTCATACGGCCCCGGGTGCGCATGCATCCGGGGCCTTCCCTTGCCCTCCAGGGCGGACAGAACCCAAAACTGTGACGAAATTGCGACAAAAATTTGCTTCAGGATTCTAAATCTCGCATATTTTTGTTGCAATTTTCGTCCGAATGTGCTATAATACCTGAGAATGGGAGATGCATATGGGAAAGGGAGCGTGAGTGTCGTATGAAGCGCATACTGGTGCTCGCGCTGCTCTCGGCTGTACTGCTGACGGGCCTCACGGCCTGCCGCATGCTGATCGAGGATCCCGGTGTGACGGAAATACGCGCGGATCAAGACATGAATTAATCGTTCGTTCACGATTTCAACGATGTTTTGTCACATATGCACCTTATAATAGAAAGAGCGTATTGGTCCATTACGACTTGGAGGTGACCTGAATTGTTCCGCAGAATCATGTCGATCATGCTGTCCGCGTGCATATTCACAGGCAGCACGGTCGCATTCGCCGCAAGCGACCTCTTTGCGGATGTCCCGGAGGCGACGATAAGCAATACCGGCGATGCGCCCGTCATGGCCGGCGCGGAATATGACAGCACGGCATACGTCGTCAACACGCAGCGGCACGTCGTGGATACCGGCACGCTGCTGCTGGACAACTATCCGAAGCTTGAAAACGGCGACAAGGACGGCGCGGACGAGGCGTTCGTGGTGATGCTTCAGAACCGCCTGTATGCGCTGGGCTTCCTGCAGAGCTCCGCAGACGGCATATTCGGCGGCGCGACGGAGACGGCTGTGAGCGAGTTCCAGCGCCTGAACGGCCTGCCGGTAACGGGCGTGGCGGACAACGAGACGCAGCGCCTGCTGTACTCCGACATGAATTCGCTGACGCTGCCCACTGTCACGAACAACATCGCCTACGGCGCGGAGGCCGCGCGCGTGCAGTCCCGACTGGCCGAGTGGGGCTTCCTGACCGGCGACGTGGACGGCGTGCTGGGCGAGGACAGCGAGACCGCTATATCGCGCTTCAAGCGCTACGTCATCAAGTACGAGGACGTGACGCCCTCCCCCGCGCCCACGGCGACGCCCTCTCCCTCCCCCACGCCCACGCCTCCCCCGGACGAGCTGCCCGACGTCGAGGATGTGCGGCTGGCCACGCCCGTGCCCGAAGGCGCGATACTGGACGGCGATATCGACGACCTGGTGCGCTCCTTCGTCAACGGCGACGTGAACTTCGAGATCTACCGCCACAGCGTGCAGAACGGCGACCGCTCCGACGAGGTCGGCCGCGTGCAGTCCAGGCTCAAGCAGCTGGGCTACCTGTACCCCGATCCGGACGGCTCCTTCGGCGACAGCACCGAGCTTGCGCTCAAATACTTCCAGCGCAAGAACGGCCTGGCCGAGACGGGCATCGCGGACGAGTACACGCAGCGCGTGTTGTTCAGCGCGACGGCGCAGCGCTCCGAGGACTATGTCACGGGCTACAAGCTTTACGTCGACATATCTGACCAGAAGGTCTACGCGTTCGCGTGGAACGGCAGCAACTATTCCACAAAGGTGCGCACGATGGTGTGCTCCACCGGCAAGGACGGCACGCCCACGCCCATGGGCACCTATCACACCTACGGCCGCATGAGCGACGAGTGGTACTACTTCCCGCAATACAACTGCTATGCGAAGTGGGCCGTGGGCATCGTGGGCGGCATACTGTTCCACTCGATCACGTTCGACTCCAGCAAGCATCAGGTCGGCTCCGAGGCCAGCCTGGGCCGCAAGGCGTCGCACGGCTGCATACGTCTGAAGATCGAGGATGCCAAGTGGATCTGGGACAACTGCCTGATGGGAACGACTGTGGTGATACAGCCGTAATACATGGATAATTGGTGACAGCAATGCGCCGGGTCCTGATGGATCCGGCGCGTTCTTTTGCATCGTCATTGCGGTTTGGGAACGATCGTTGGCGGCCTTGGGGGGCATGTTTCCCATTTTGACACGGCATCCAAGGATGGGCATCGGCGCAGGAAACAATGTAAGCGTCGGCTTCCCGGTCGTCATATTTTCCACATATAACGGCTTGCCGCGTCCCTGCTGGTCGACGGGAGAGTGTGCGCTCACGCGCGGCGGACGCCATGAATGGCGTCCCTACGGAGCGTCGTTCGCGTTAATCATCCATAGCAACAAACCTTTAAGCCGACACGTTTCCGTGTCGCAAAGGGTGACGCGGACGCCCCATGGGGCGTCCCTACGGGTTGTTCGATACTCATACATGCGCTGACACGGACCGGATGAACGAACGTCCTGTGTGACGGTTCGAATTCCCGC
>SVGK01000127.1:0-5034 GCA_015056395.1 Clostridiales bacterium | reverse complement strand
CGGGTTGTTCGATACTCATACATGCGCTGACACGGACCGGATGAACGAACGTCCTGTGTGACGGTTCGAATTCCCGCATGAGTGTTTTGTTCCGGACGGTCAAACATCCCCTCATCGTAGGGACGCGGCGTGCCGCGTCCGCGGACGCCCCATAGGGCCGTCCCTACAGGGCGCAATGCAAGGATGTGCACGACTGCACGGCGGACACCATGAACGGCGTCCCTACGATTCCGTTTACATCGCGTCCTCCGGCTGATGATTCCGAATTTCTCTTGTCCCTACGGGTTGTTCGATACTCATACATGCGCTGACACGGACCGGATGAACGAACGTCCTGTGTGACGGTTCGAATTCCCGCATAAATGTTTTGTTCCTGACGGTCAAACATCCTTCATCGTAGGGACGCGGCATGCCGCGTCCGCGGACGCCCCATGGGGCGTCCCTACAGGGCGCGACGCAAGGATGTACGCGACCGCACGGCGGACGCCATGAAAGGCGTCCCTACGATTCCGTTTACATCGCGTCCTCCGGCTGATGATTCCGAATTCCGAATTCCGAATTCCGAATTTCTCATGTCCCCACGTCCCTGCGCGGACATTCCTCCGTCCCCACGGCCCTGCAGCCTGCATCCTCACTGCCCCAGCGGCCTGTAATACAGGTAATTCGTGGGGAATTCATAATCCGTTCCCGTCGTACCCTTGACCCAGAAGCCGAACAGGGCATAGTACCACTCGGGATACGGCCTGTATCGGAAGTAATCACTGTTGATCGCGCTGAACTTGTTCCATCTGTCGATCCGCGTGAGCGCGATCTCGTTGGTGACAGGCAATATGTAGGGGCTGCATTTGCTGTGATCCAGCGTGGCCGTGATCACGAGCTCTCCCGGCCGTATGAACATCGACTCCGGCGCAGCATAGGCGTCCGTGTCGATGTCGACCTCCTGCAGGTTCTTGAGTGCCTCCTTATCGACCGTCAGCAGGCAGTTCCTGCCCGGGCCGAGTATCGTCGTGCGTTCCCAGCCCTCGTCCACGGTCGCCTGTATCGCCTCCATCAGCTTGCGATCGCCCGATCTGTCCATCATCAGCACGATCAGACACCCGCCTCGCAGCACCGTCACCGCGACCAGGGCGACGGCCGCCCACCTCATCCACTTCCTATGCGGGGCATCGAACATGGCGGCGATCCCCGCACAGGCGTATATGTCGAATATGCATGCGACGGGATAGAACGTCCGCATGAATATCGTCTTGGTGAACATGTTGTACAGAAAGAAGCCCAGGAACACCAGCGGCATGTCGATCCGCCAGAAGGGACGCAGCGCGGAGTGTTCCTCCTCTCCCTCCTTGTCCCTGCGGCCCCTGAACAGCGGTATCGCCAGCAAAGGCCCGCCGAGCAGGCCCGCATAGGCGACCATGTAGATCACCACCGAGACGATGTGGTTGTGCCACCCGCCGATCTCCGTGATGTTCCCGTTCTCCATATAGGCCTTCCACTCGCGGTCGATGGCCTCCTTCATGTAGCCTATGTCCAGGAGCGTCTTCGGCGAGACAAGGAAGAACCCGGCCACGACGGAGACAATCACCAGTTCTGCCGACACTATGCCATCCTGCACGTCGCGCGCGGAACGCACCGCCGCGATGATCGGGAAAAGCATGAAATAGGCCAGCGGATACTTCATCGAGGCCAGTATCCCGCAGCATAGGCCGGAGAGCAGCAGCATCACGTAGCGATTTCCCTTGCGCTCGTAGACGCGGCTCGACAGCAAAAGCGCCAGCATCAGGAACATGAACGTCAGCGTTTCGCTCGTGCCGTATCTCGACTGCTCGATGTGGAACAGCGAGAAGACCATCGTGGCGCCGTAGATCGCGGACGCGCGCCTGCTCTTGCCGAAGCACTTGTTCAGCAGCACAAAGCCCAGTATGACGCCCACGGCATAGTAGAATACGGCAGCCACGCGGCTGCTCAGGTGGTACTCGAGCTCGCCCCGTAAGTTGAGGAGGCGATAGATCATCTGGAAGGGCACATGGAAGATGAACGAACCCTCCGGATATACCTTTGCCGTGGTGTATGTGGGCGTATCTCCCTGCAGATAGTTGATGATGCCCTTGGCCGAATAGAAGTATACATACTCGTCCGGATGCAGGAATATGTTGTGCGCAAGCGTCAGCGCGCGCGTGAGCACGATCAGCGCGACCGTGAGCACGACGCACAGCCTGATCGACTTGTCCGTGGTCATGTTCTTGAAGCATTTCATGGCGTTCGACTCATTTCTGTATCGGGATTGGTGGACGGCGCGGTGTTTATTATTGATGCTTTTGCCCAAATGCATTCTTTGATCGTCCGTCCGATATCTTCGCTCATCATGCATACGCGTGTCGACACGGGACCGACCGGGCGGACGCCATGAATGGCGTCCCTACGGGATGCTGGTTCGAAACTGCATCCATGGCGGCGGCTATCAGCCGCCACCTTTCCCGCACCGCACGGGCGACGCGGACGCGGCATGCCGCGTCCCTACGGGAACGACAGTATTTGCTCGATAACCTATAATATACTATAAGGTCCATGATCACACGGGCTGTCAGCACATCTCGATCACGTGTATCTCGCACCCCACGCCCACGCGCAGCGGTATGCGGCTCATGCCTATGCCTTTGCTCACGAGCATGTCCGTGCCCTCGACATTGCGCCAGCCCTCGACGTGGTGTATGCGCACGCCCAGCTTTTTGAGCTGCAGGCATTCAAAGCCTATCGAGTAAGGCGTCAGCCCGAGCAGGCGGAACTGCCCGCCGTGCGTGTGCCCGCACAGCTGCAGCCGCGGCCGCTCCTCCTCGGGAAACGCGTAGTGCACGGGGTAATGGCTCAGCAACACGCGGAAGCCGTCGCCCTTCCCAAAGAGGCGCGCGGGGTCGGGCACGCCGTGCTTGTACTCGTCCAGACCCGCGATCGTCAGGCCGTCCGCGTGCGTCGACTCGTTGACCAGCAGCGTGCAGCCCGCCTTCCCAAGCGCATCGCGCAGCGCCCCGATACCTTCAAAGGCCTCGGGGTCGTTGTTGCCGGGGCAGGCGTACATGCCCATGGGCGCGCGCAGGCGCGCAAGCGCTGTGAACAGGCGCACGGCCTGTTCGTGCGTGTCGGCGAAGTCGCCGCCGAAGAGTATGCAGTCGGCGCGCTGCGCCGCCATGAGGCCGACCAGTGCGTCCGCGTCCATCTCCCGGCGCATGTGTATGTCCGTGACGAACAGAAGCCTCTTCCCGCACAGGCGCGGCGGCGCGCCGTCTATGCGCGCCGTGCGCACCTGCGGGCTTATGCGCCCGGCCGTGGTGAAAAGCCTGTCCATCAGGTGTGGCTCTTTATGAACGCGCGATAGTACGCAAGCTGCGCCGGCAGCGTCTCGTACGGCTTGAGCTCATACGGGCAGCGCTTCGCGCACGCACCGCACTTTATGCAGCTGTCGATGCGCTCCATCTTCTCCTGCCACTCGGGCGTGACGAAGTTCTGCCACACGGCGCGGCCCAGCAGCTGCTTCATGCGGTTCGCGTTGGGTATGGGTATGTCCGCGGGACAGGGCAGGCAGTAGCCGCAGCTGCGGCAGAACGCGCCGACCAGCTCGCTGCGGTCCTTCTGTATCAGCGCGGCGATCTCGTCCGTGATCTGCGCCTCCTTCTCGCCGAATCCCAGCACCTGCTCAAGCTCCCACATATACTGGAAGCCCCAGATCGGCAACGCGTTTCCAAAGCTGCTTATGTAGGCATACGGTATGCGCGCATCGGTGACCAGGCCGCCGGACAGCGCCTTCATGCATATGAAGCCCACGTCCTCTTCGGCGCAGCGGCGCACGAACGCCGCCTCGCGCTCGGTCGCGAGGTGATTGAACGGATACTCAATGGTATCGTAAAGCCCCGAGGACAGCGCCTGCTCCGCGCGCTCGATCGAGTGCTGCGTGATGCCTATGAAGCGTATCATGCCCTTCTCGCGCGCCTTCAGGGCCGCGTCGTAAAGGCCGTCCTCTCCGCCCGGCTGCGGCACAAACGGCGGGTTGTGGAACTGGTAGACGTCTATCGAATCGCGCTTCAGGTTTTTGAGGCTCGTCTCCAAGTCCTGCCAAAACTTGTCCGCGGTCTTCGCCTGCGTCTTCGTGGCGATGATGAACTCGCTCTTGCGGCTCTCGAGCGCGCGGCCGATCTTTTCCTCACTGTCTGTATAGGCGCGCGCGGTGTCGATATACTCCACGCCGCCGTCCAGCGCTCGGTTGAGCAGCGCGCCGGCCTCTTCGAACGTCACGCGCTGTATGGGCAGCGCGCCGAAGCCGGTGGCGGATACATAGAGCCCCGTGCGTCCCAGTTTGATCCTTCTCATCAAAGTCATTCTCCTTTTGCCGTTTTGATCGCCAAGACCCTGAGAGGACGCAGCACGGCCGGCCCGCCCATGCGTTCGCCCGTGAGCATGTCGACGCCCTCGGGCAGCGCGACGCGCGCCTCTTCCGCATTGAAGTTCATCACGAACAGCGTCTGTCCGCGCGTCGTGACCTGTACGCCCTCGGGAAGCCCGTCGACCAGACGCCTGACGCCGCTTTCGTCGACCAGACGCTTCGTGAGCGCGTCCAGGAGCGCCTGATCGCCGCGCGCGGCCAGATACCACGCCGCGCCCCTGCCCAAGGAGTTCCGCGTGACCGCAGGCATGCCCGCATAGAAGTCCGAGGCGTACTCGCCCACGACCTCGGCCGTCTCCGCGTGGATCAGGTCGCACATGTCCAGGCATGCGTATTCCCGCCCGCCCATGGCGACGGCGTTCGTCTCGCCGTCCATGAGCGCGTCCGTCTCCTCGATCCATATGCCCAGCGTATCCCTGAGAGGCCCGGGGAAGCCGCCCAGGAAACACAGGTCGTCCCTGTCGACGCGCCCGGTGAACGTGGTGCACAGCAGCGTGCCGCCTTCGCGCACGAAGGCTTCGAGCCGCTCGGCCACTCCGGGCCTCAGCATGTAGAGCATGGGCGCGACGATCAGCCTGTAGCCCTCGAAGCCGCACGTCTCG
>SVGK01000126.1 GCA_015056395.1 Clostridiales bacterium | reverse complement strand
TCGATCTTTCTGGAAATGGCTACGCCCGGGTCCCCGGGCTTGAGCACGCACATGCGCCCGGGCAGCGTGGGCCGCATCGATATGCGGCAGCCCTTCATGCCGCCCGGCTCCTTGATCACCTGCACCAGTATCTCCTGCCCCGGCCGCAGGCATGCATCGATCTTCGCCTCCGCCCCCGCCGGCTTGCCGTTCGGCTTGAGGCAGTCCTGCGCGCTCAGATAGGCGTTCCTTTCGTCGCCGATATCGACGAAGGCTGCGTTTATGCCGGGCACAAGGTTCTGCACGCGGCCCAGCACGATGCGGCCTACGCGGCTTGCGGAGGGCGTGCGGTAGACGTACATCTCCACAAGCGTCCTGTCCTCGATCACCGCAAGCCTCTGCTGGCCCGGCGTGGCTTCGAGCAATATACGCTTATCCATGGTTCACAGCTCCATGAGGGGCTTCAGCGCCCCTTCCGCGTCCATCCCCAGCAGGCAAAGCCTGTGTATGCGCGCCTCCACGGGCGGCTCTCCGACGAGCCCCGCCAGCGCGTCCAGCCACAGGTCGGGCTTGAGCGTGCACTTTTCGGTGAGCGACAGGCGCGCCCACAGGCCCGTTTTCGTAGGCTCCATTTGAAGCGCGAGCGGCCTTATGTCGATCTCCTTCTCGCCGGACTTGGTCTTGCGCACGGCCTTCACGCTGTCCATCTGCGAAAACGCCGCAAGCGCCCTGTGGAACGCCTCGACGCGCGCCTCGGGCAGCGTGATGCGGTAATCCGACGCCTTCACCTGCGCCATGGGCGCGGGATGCCTGTCGTCCACCATGCGCGTCTCGAGCACCGGCAGGTCCTCCGGCAGCGCGGAGCGCATGGCCTCCTCCGTGCGCTTGCGCCCCATGGGCACGGAGAGTTTGATGTCCAGTATCTCGTATTCGCTGGTCCAGCCCAGCGCCAGCGCGGAGCCGAACGACATCACCGGGTGCGGGTTGAATCCCTGCGTATAGGCGATCGGCAGCCCCGTGCGGTTCAGCGCGCGCTGGAAGAAGCGCTGCAGGTCCAGGTGCGATATGAAGCGCAGCCGCGGCTCCTTGCCGAAGCGTATCATTGCCCGCATGTCTTCGCCTCCTCATAGCGGTTGACGCCGCAGCCCACGCAGCCCTTGCGGCAGTCGCGCGTGGTCTCTCCCGCCTCCGCCTTTTTCCATTCGCGCACCAAAAACGCCTTGCTGACGCCGGCGTCCAGATGGTCCCACGGCAGCACCTCGTCGAGATTGCGCACGCGGTTTGCATAGAACGAGGGGTCCAGTCCGACCTCTTCGAAGGCGCGCAGCCACAGGTCGTGCCGGTACTGGTCGCTCCAGCCGTCCATGCGGCAGCCCAGCCTGAACGCCCTTTCGAGCGCGTCCGCGGTCCGCCTGTCGCCGCGCGCAAGCACGGCCTCCATGTAGCTTGTGGACATGTCGTGGTACTTGAAGTCCACGCCCTTGACCTTCTTGAGCTCCTCCAAAAGCATCCTCTGGCGGCGCACGACCGTCGCCTCGTCCAGCTGCGCCGTCCACTGGAAGGGCGTGAAGTTCTTCGGCACGAACACGGACGCGCTCACCGTGATGCGAAGCCCCGGCGCGCGCCTGTCCTTGGGCACCCTGAAGTAGCATTCGCGCACCTTGCGCGCCAGGTCCGCGATGCCCAGCACGTCCTGGTCCGTCTCCGTGGGCAGACCTATCATGAAATAGAGCTTCACGGCGCTCCAGCCCTCGTTGAAGGCGTCGGACACGGCGCGCATCAGGTCCTCTTCGGTCACGCCCTTGTTGATCACGTCGCGCAGCCGCTGCGTGCCCGCCTCGGGCGCGAGCGTGAGCGCCGTCTTCTTGACCTTCTGCGTCTCGCGCAGCGTCTCCGTGAGCACGTTGTCTATGCGCTGCGAGGGCAGCGATATGCGCACCCTGCGCTGCGCGAACTTTTCCACCATCTGATGCGCGAGCTCCGGCAGGCAGGAATAGTCGCCGGAGGACAGGCTCATCAGCGAGATCTCGTCGTAGCCCGTCGCATCGACCAGCTTTTCGGCGATCGCCATCAGCTCGTCCAGGCTCCTCTCGCGCACGGGGCGATAGATCATGCCCGCCTGACAGAAGCGGCAGCCGCGCGTGCAGCCGCGGAATATCTCCAACATGATGCGGTTGTGCACCACCTCGTTGTACGGTACGATCAGCTTGTCGGGATAGCTCGCGGCGTCCAGGTCGCGCACCATCGCCTTGTAGACCACCTGGGGCGCGTCCGTGCCGGGCTTCGGCGTGACGGCGGCCACGGTGCCGTCCTCGTTGTAGCGCACGTCGTAGAACGAGGGCACGTATATGCCGCGTATGCGCGACGCCATGCGCAGGAACTCCGCGCGGTCCGCGCCCGAAGCCTTCCACGCGCGGTAGGTCTCCACCAGCTGCACGGTCTCCTCCTCGCCGTCGCCCAATGCTACCAAGTCCACGAAGGGCGCAAGAGGCTCCGGGTTGAACGCGCACGGGCCGCCCACGACAATGAACGGGCCTTCATGCCTGTCCTCCGCGCGCAGCGGTATGCCCGCTAAGTCCAGCGCGTCCAGTATGTTGGTGTAGCTCATCTCGTACTGCAATGTCACGCCAAGTATGTCGAACGCGCGCACGGGCGTGCGCGATTCGATCGAGAAAAGCGGTATCCCGTTTTCGCGCATGAGGTCGGCCATGTCGACCCAGGGCGAGAACACGCGCTCGCACCAGGCGTAGTCTAGGCGATTCACCGCGTGATAGAGTATCTTCATGCCGAGGTGAGACATGCCAACCTCGTAGGTATCGGGGAAAAGGAAGGCAAAGCGCACGTCGACTTTGTCGGGATCCTTCATCACGGCGTTGAACTCGCCGCCCATGTAGCGCGCAGGCTTTTGCACCCGCATCAACAGCGATTCGATGCGGTCGGAAAGTGTCATTCGCGGTATCCTCCCAAGCGGATTTTCATATCAGATATTGTACAACAAACGATGCGCCCGTGGCAAGGCGCAACCGTTAAAAAGCAGGATAAATCAGTTGCCCGCAATGTATACACATTAACAAAAACAGGATTGACGCGCCTCGGACCGATAATCTATCATAGAGAAAAATCCCCGATGCACCGGAGGTCCGCGCCATGCAGAAGAAGCCGTTCGTCACAAAGGAAAAGCTCGAACAGATAAACCGTGCCTTCCCCACCCCCTATCACCTGTACGACGAGGCAGGCATCCGCCGGACCGCGCGCAGCCTGCTTGCCGCGTTTTCGTGGCACGAGAACTACCGCGAGCACTACGCCGTGAAGGCCTGCCCGAACCCCTTCATACTTGAGATCCTGAAGGAAGAGGGCTGCGGCGTGGACTGCGCCTCCATGGCGGAGCTGAAGCTTGCCCATGCGTGCGGCTTCGAGGGCGAGCAGATCATGTTCTCCTCCAACGAGACGCCCGCCGAGGAATACGAATACGCGCGCACATTGGGCGCGATCATCAACTTGGACGACATCACGCACATACCCTTCCTTGCGGAACACGGCGGCATACCAAAGCGCATCTGCCTGCGCTACAACCCCGGCGGGGCCTTCCACGTGAGCCCCACCTGCATGGGCGAGCCCGGCACGAGCAAATACGGCATGACGCGCGAACAGATCTTCGAGGCCGTGCGTCAGCTCAGGGCGCTGGGCGCGGAGGAATTCGCGCTGCACGCGTTCCTGGCGAGCAACGCGCTGGACAACGCCTACTATGCGGCCAACGCGCGCGTGCTCTTCGAGCTGGCGGCGGATGTGCACCGCGAACTGGGCGTGCCGTTCTTCATGGTGA
Organism: Clostridiales bacterium; assembly: GCA_015056395.1. Classification (GTDB taxonomy): domain Bacteria; phylum Bacillota; class Clostridia; order Christensenellales; family Aristaeellaceae; genus Faecivicinus. The sequence continues at coordinate 3,915 of SVGK01000126.1, read as the reverse complement.
ACCTATCCGGCGGCGTGGGCATACCCTACCGCCCGGACGAGGCGATGCCCGACATCGCGCTGATCGGCCGCGAGGTCGAACGCACCTTCGAGGAGGTCATGGTCCCCGCGGGGCTCTGGGACACGCGCATCTCCACGGAGCTGGGCCGCTTCATGACCGGGCCGCACGGCCTGCTGATCACCAAAGCCGTGCACGAAAAACACATCTACAAGGAATACATCGGCGTGGACGCCTGCGCCGCGAACCTCATGCGGCCCGCGATGTACGGGGCCTACCACCACATCACCGTGATGGGCAAGGAGGATGCGCCGTGCGACCACATGTACGACGTGGTCGGCTCGCTGTGCGAGAACAACGACAAGTTCGCCATCGACAGGATGCTGCCGAAGATCGATATGGGCGACATACTGGCGATACACGACACGGGCGCGCACGGCTTCGCCATGGGCTACAACTACAACGGCCGCCTGCGATCCGCCGAGGTGCTGCTCAACGAGGACGGCTCCTTCAGGCTGATACGCCGCGCCGAGACGCTCAGCGATTACTTCGCGACGCTCTGCTTCGACCCGGAGGACCCGCTCTGCGCCGCGCTCTCCCACGCCGCGGACTGAACGACACTGCGGCCGGACTTCGTTCCGGTCGCCTTTTTTGTACATTCCCGATGCGACATATTGCCGTTCCAGACCGCGCTATGGTATAATGGCATATACGACAGGAGGTGTCCGACATGGCGGCAAAGGCGCTGACCCATCCGGAGGAATGGATACGCAGGGCGGTGGTGTACCAGATCTATCCGCGCAGCTTTCAGGACAGCAACGCGGACGGCATAGGCGACCTGAACGGCATCACGCGGCGTCTTGACGACCTGGCCGCGCTGGGCGTGACGGTCCTGTGGCTGTGCCCCTTTTTCCAAAGCCCCATGAAGGACAACGGCTACGACATATCCGACTACTATGCCATACAGCCGGAGTTCGGCACGATGCAGGACATGGACAGGCTCATAACGGAGGCCCGCGCACGCGACATAGACGTGATCATCGACATGGTCCTGAACCACACATCCGACAAACACGCGTGGTTCCGAAAGGCGCTTGCGGACCCTGAAAGCCCCTTCCGCGACTACTACATATTCCGCGACGACCTGACCGGCCTTGCCGACCTGCGCAGCAACTTCGGCGGCAGCGCGTGGACGCAGACCCCGGACGGCGCGTGGTACTTCCACGCCTTCGCGAAGGAACAGCCCGACCTCAACTGGGAGAACGAAGCCGTGCGCCGCGAGATCTACGCAATGATGAGCTGGTGGCTCGACAAGGGCGTGCGCGGCTTCAGGATGGACGCCATCACGTTCATCAAGAAGGACCCCGCGTTCCCGCCCCTGCCGCCGGACGGCCCGGACGGCAGGACCGACGTAGGCAAGGCCTGCCTGAACAGGCCCGGCATACTCGACTTCCTGCACGAGATGAAGGACAATACCTACGGCCCGCGCGGCGCGCTGACCGTGGCGGAGGCGCCGGGCGTGCCCGCTGCCGACCTTCCCGATTACATAGGCCCTGACGGCGTGTTCTCGATGGTGTTCGACTTCAGCTACACGGACATCGACCTGGTCCCAGGCGACCTGTGGGCGCGCAGGCGTCCATGGACTTTCGCCGAATTCAAGCAGCGCCTGTTCGTAAACCAGCTGGCGGTCGAGAAGACAGGCTGGGCCGCCAACTACTTGGAAAACCACGACCAACCGCGCAGCATCAGCAAATACTTCACGCCTTCGCAGATAGAAAAATACCACGACAGGCTTGCAAAGCTCCTGGGCACGCTTTTCTTCTTCCTGCGCGGCACGCCCTTCATCTATCAGGGGCAGGAGATCGGCCTGACGAACACGCGCTTTGAGGATATCGACGAGCTGGACGACGTGAACTCCCACGGACAGTTCGCGCGCTGCCTCGACGAAGGACTCACGCCCGAACAGGCGCTTGATTCCATCAACCGGCGCAGCCGGGACCACGCGCGCTATCCCATGCAGTGGGAAGACGTCCCCGGCTTCGGCTTCACCGAGGGCACGCCCTGGCTCGCCTTCGGTCGCACCTGTCCCGACCGCACGGTCGCCGGACAGCGCGGCGATCCGGATTCCGTCTGGAACTACTATAAAAGCATGATCGCGCTGCGCAACCGCTCCGCCTGGTCCGACGTGCTGTTCGACGGGGACTTCGAGCCTGACGACACGGGCGATGAACTGATCAGCTATCGCCGCACGAACGGCGGGTCCGTCGTACACGTCACCGTCAACGTGACGGAGCACGAGGTCGACGCGTCCGAATGGCTGCCCGAATGCGGAACGATACTGCTGGACAACTGCGCCGACGCCGCGGGCGCCCGCTATACGCCGTTCGAAGCGCGCGTTTGGACAGATGCCGAAGCATGAACACATCCAACGAATATCGAGGAGCCATGGCCATGAACGATATCGAACAGATCAAGATCACGGGAAGCGGTTCCGCGCTGCAGGGCGTGGGCCATCTTGCGGACGGCCGTGCCGTATTCGTGCCGGGCGCGCTGCCGGGGGAGCATGTGCGCATCGAGATCGTGCGCGAGGAAAAGCGCTATTGTGTCGCGGAGCTCCTCGAGGTGCTCTCCCCTTCCCCGGACCGCCGCGCGCCGGACTGCCCTCTGTACGGGCAATGCGGCGGCTGTCAGGGGCGGCACATGACCTACGCAGCGACGCTCGAGATGAAGCGGCGGCGCGTCGAGGACGCGCTCCAACGCATAGGCGGTGTCCCCTCGCCCGACGTGAGGCCCGTGCTGGGCTGCGACGATCCGTTGGCGCTGCGCAACAAGGCGGAATTCGCCGTGCAGCACGGCCGCCTGTGCGTGACGCGCGCGGAGAGCCACGCGCTCATGCCCGTGGACCGCTGCGCGCTGATGCATCCCGCCATCAACGACATGCTCGCACTGCTCAACGACATGCTGCCGCGCACGGACGCGGCGCACATCAAGCAGGTCGTGCTGCGCGCGAGCCGTTCGGGCGACGGCATGCTGATACTCTGCGCGGACGCGCCCGTCACGGAGCAGGCGCGCGCGCTAGCCGTGTCCGCCATGGCCGCGCTGCCGCTGATCAAGAGCGCCTGGCTCATACGGCAGGCGCACCACGCGAAGCACGCCGTGGACGGGACGGCCATACACCTGGCCGGGCACAGGACCATCTCGGAGACGCTGCTGGGGCTCTCCTTCGAAATATCGCCGCAGTCGTTCTTCCAGGTGAATCCCTTACAGGCCGAGAGGCTCTATACGGCCGCGCTGCGCCCGCTCCCGCACGGGGGCAGGGTGTTGGATGCCTACTGTGGCACAGGCACCATCACGCTGGCCGCGGCCAGACGCGGCTTTCAGGCGCTGGGGATCGAGATCGTCGCGCCCGCGGTCGAAGACGCACGGCGCAACGCCGCGCGCAATGACCTGGCGCGCATGGCGTCGTTCATGTGCGCGGACGCGGCGAAGGCGGTGCCCAGGCTCGTCTCCTCGGGCACGAAGTTCGACGCCGCGATACTGGACCCGCCGCGCAAAGGCGCTGATCCGAAGCTGCTGCGCGCGCTGATCGCGGCGGAGATCGGCGCGATCTCCTACGTCTCCTGCGATCCCGCCACACTGGCGCGCGACATGAAGCTGCTGCGCGATGAAGGCGGATATGCGCTTGAATGGGCGCAGCCCGTGGACATGTTCCCATGGACCGGGCACGTCGAGACGGTCTGTCTGCTGACACATAAGTGAAATGCTTGCAGTTCGTGTTTTAACGGCTTTCCAGGACAAGTCGGTTTTTTGTCTCACTACAGCCCATAACAGAAAGGAAGTAGGGTCTATTTGGGAATACTGATTTGCGGACTCAACGGAGCCGGAAAAAGCACGTTGGGGAGAATGCTTGCAGACCGG
>SVGK01000125.1 GCA_015056395.1 Clostridiales bacterium | reverse complement strand
TCCGGACGCCGTGCTGACGGGCGTGGAGACGCGCTCCTCTTCGCCGGTCCGTATACTGCGCGGACGGGATTGCCAGTCTGCGCTGCGCGGGCTGTATCCCTGCGGCGAGGGCGCGGGCTATGCCGGCGGCATACTCTCCGCCGCGGTGGACGGCATGCGCTGCGCGGACGCGCTGATGACGGGGGAGGATGTGCGATGAGCGCTGTCACGCTTCCGTTCCGAGCCGCCATATTCGACCTGGACGGCACGCTGCTCGACAGCCTGGGCGTCTGGCGCGAGATCGACAGGCGCTTCTTTGCCGCACACGGCATGGCGGTGCCCGAGCGCTTCGGGCTCGAGGTCGCGGGCATGAGCTACCACGAGACGGCGGAATACACGGTCAGGAACTACCTGAAGGAGCTGTCGCCCGAGGCGCTCGTGGAAGAGTGGATATGGAGCGCGCGGGACGAGTACGCGCAGCGCGTCCGGCCCGTCAAAGGCGCCGTGGCCTACGTGCGCATGCTCAAACGCATGGGCGTGAAGCTGGCGGTCGCCACGGCGCTGCCGGAGACGCTTTACATGCCGTGCCTTCAGAGGCTCGGCATAGACGTACTGTTCGACGCGCTGTGCTCTACCGAGCAGACGGGCAGCGGCAAGGCGGACAGCGCGGTGTACCGCATGGCGGCGGACAGGCTCCGGGTGCCTTGCGGGCAGTGCGCTGTGTTCGAGGACGTACTGCCGGGCTTGCAGGGCGCAAAGCGGGCGGGCATGCGCGCCTATCAGGTCAGGCAGACGGCCGCGTCGCCGGACTGGCCGGCCATGGCCGCGGTCGCGGACGGCGTGATCGATTCGTTCGATGACATGCGCCGCTGCCATCCGTTCGACGCGAGGCCCAGGTGCGTCGTGTTCGCCGCATGGTGCGAGGGCGATCCCGCGCGCGCCTATGACGCGGCGGCGGACGATCTGGTGCTTTGCGCGGACGGCGGATGGGAGATCGCGTTGCGCGCGGGCATCGAACCGGACCTCGTGATCGGCGACTTCGACTCGTCAGAGAAGCCCGAGGGCGTCGAAGTGCAGGTCCATCCCGTGATGAAGGACGACACGGACACAATGCTCTGCCTGCGCGAAGGGCTCAGGCGCGGCTACGACCGCTTCCTGATCGTGGGCGGCATGGGCGGAAGGCTTGACCACACGCTGGCCAACCTGCAGAGCATGGCGTTCGCAAAGCGGTACGGCGCGGACGCCGAGATGTGCGACGGGCACACGTGGTGCACCGTGCTTGAGAACGAAGAGCGCACGATACCCTGCGCGCCGGGCCACATGTCCGTGTTCGCACTGAGCGATGTCTGCGAGGGCGTGTCGATACGCGGGGCGAAGTACGAGCTTGAGAACGGGAGGCTCACGAACTGCTTCCCGCTGGGCGTGAGCAATACCTTCGAGGGCAGAGAGGTCACCGTGCGCGTGCGGAAGGGCATGGCGCTGGTGATGACGACGGGGGAGGAAGTGAGGAGTGAGGAGTGAGGACGGGATGTTGAGTTAACAGGGAACAGTTAACAGTTAACAGTCAATGGCCGGGGATATGGATGTCACATACCGCATTTATGGTCTCCGCCCGGTCGGCGGATATATGGCATCATTTCAACCGAGGCACGATTTATCGATCCGCCGCAGGGACGCGGCATGCTGCGTCTGTACAAACGACGGTCATGCGGTAACATCTCGATCCAAGGTACAACACTCCAGGTTGTCGTAGGGACGCCATTCATGGCGTCCGCCCGGTCGGCGGATATATGGCATCATATCAACCGAGGCATGATACATCAGCCCGCCGTAGGGACGCGGCATTTCGCGTCCGCGCAAACGACGGTCATGCGGTAACATCTCGATCCAAGGTACAACACTCCAGGTTGTCGTAGGGACGCCATTCATGGCGTCCGCCCGATCGATGGATATATGGCATCATATCAACCGAGGCATGATACATCAGCCTGCTGCAGGGACGCAGTATGCTGCGTCTGTACAAACGACGGTCATGCGGTAACATCTCGATCCAAGGTACAACACTCCGCCAGGTCGACGGATATGCGACGATGGTCAGCTTCGAGGCACCGCGGATCGATAGGATACCGTGTGCAGATCAACGCAAGGACTGCTCGTTTCGAGACAGTCTTTTTTCGTGCCTCACGCTGCATGTATACATAACCTAATCTTCGTTGTAAAACATGTCGATTTGTGGTATCATATTATAGAAGAAAACTTTCGAAGGACCGCGCCCTGGAGGCGCGCTGAGAGGGATCAGCATGAGCCACGAAAACCATTACGATGAGAGCAACATACAGATACTCGAGGGACTTGAGGCGGTGCGCCGCCGCCCCGGCATGTACATCGGCTCGACAGATGAACGAGGCCTGCACCATCTGGTCTACGAGATCGTCGACAACGCCATAGACGAGGCGCTGGCCGGCTATTGCGATACGATACTGGTCACGCTGAACAAGGACGGCTCCGTGACCGTACAGGACAACGGCCGCGGCTTCCCCGTGGGCATACACCCCAAGGTCGGCCGCCCAGCGGTCGAGGTCTGCCTGACCATGCTGCACGCGGGCGGCAAGTTCGGCGGCGGCGGCTACAAGGTCTCCGGCGGCCTGCACGGCGTGGGCGCCTCCGTCGTGAACGCGCTGTCCAGCCACCTGAAGGTCACCGTCTATCAGGAGGGCAAGGTCTACGAGCAGGAGTACGAGCGCGGCAAGATACTCTACGACCTGAGGGTCGTGGGTGAGACCGACCGCACCGGCACGACGATCACGTTCTACCCGGACGTCAAGACCGGCGAGGACCCGGAGCCCGGCATATTCGAGACGGGCAACTTCGACTTCGACGTGCTCAAGACGCGCTTCCGCGAGATGGCCTATCTCAACAAGGGCGTGCGCATCACCATGGTGGACGAGCGCGTGGAGCCGCATAACGAGCGCACGTATCACTACGAAGGCGGCATCAGGTCGTTCGTCGAGCATCTCAACAAAAACAAGGAGACGCTCAACAAGAGCCCGATCTATATCGAGGGTGTGAAGAACGGCTCCACCGTGGAAGTCGCGCTGCAGTGGAACGACGGCTACAACGAAAACGTATACAGCTTCGCCAACAACATACACACGCCCGAGGGCGGCACGCATCTGATGGGCTTCCGCGCGGCGCTGACGCGCGTGATCAACGACTACGCGCGCAGGACCGGCGCGATTAAGGCCACGGACCAGAACCTGACGGGCGACGACGTGCGCGAGGGCCTCGCGGCGGTCATATCCGTGAAGCTGGTCGAGCCGCAGTTCGAGGGCCAGACCAAGACGAAGCTGGGCAACTCCGAGATACGCCCGCTGGTCGATTCGCTGGTGAGCGACCGCCTGGCGACCTATCTGGAGGAGAACCCGTCCGACGCGAAGACCATCGTGGAAAAGTGCCTCTCCGCTGCGCGCGCACGCGAGGCGGCGCGCAAGGCGCGCGACCTGACCAGGCGCAAGACGGCGCTTGAGAGCGCCGCGCTGCCGGGCAAGCTGGCGGACTGTTCCGAGCGCGATCCCGCCAAGTGCGAGATATTCATCGTCGAGGGCGACTCGGCCGGCGGCAGCGCCAAGCAGGGGCGCGACAGGCACTTCCAGGCGATACTCCCGCTGCGCGGCAAGATACTGAACGTCGAGAAGACGCGCGAGGACAGGGCGCTGGGGAACGCGGAGATCAAGGCGATGATCACGGCCTTCGGTGCGGGCTTCGGCAAGGACTTCGACCCCTCCAAGCTGCGCTACCACCGCATCGTGTGCATGACGGATGCCGATGTCGACGGCAACCACATCCGCATACTGCTGCTCACGTTCTTCTATCGCTTCATGCCGCAGCTGATCGAGGACGGCTATGTATACGCTGCGCAGCCGCCGCTTTACAAGGTGACCAAGGGCAAGCGCGAGGAATACGTCTACACAGACCAGCAGCTGCAGCAGCTGCTTGACGAGATGGGGCGCGACGCGAAGCCCGAGATCCAGCGCTACAAGGGCCTGGGCGAAATGAGCTACCAGCAGCTGTGGGACACCACGATGAATCCGGAGACCCGCAGCATGTACCGCATCGAGATGAAGGACGCCATGGCGGCGGACGAGCTGTTCACGCTGCTCATGGGCGACAAGGTCGAGCCGCGCAAGGAGTTCATCGAACAGAACGCCAAGCTGGTCGCGGATCTTGACATATGATGATACAGGAGGACACGATACGTGATCGATGAAAACAACGTCGGCCATCTGATGCCGTTGAACATCGAGGAAGAACTCAAAAAATCGTTCATCTCCTATGCCATGGCGGTCATCGTCAGCCGCGCGCTGCCCGATGTGCGCGACGGCCTGAAGCCCGTACACCGCCGCATACTCTATTCCATGAACGAGCTGGGCGTCACGCCGGACAAGCCCTACAGGAAGTCCGCACGCATCGTCGGCGACGTGCTGGGCAAATATCACCCGCACGGCGACTCGTCCGTGTACGACGCCATGGTGCGCCTTGCGCAGGACTTCACGATACGCGCGCCGCTGGTCGACGGACAGGGCAACTTCGGTTCCGTCGACGGCGACGGCGCGGCGGCCATGCGTTATACCGAGGCCAGGCTCTCCAGGCTGTCCATGGAGATGATCCGGGACATCGACAAGGAGACCGTGGACTTCTATCCGAACTTCGACGAGACGCTCATGCAGCCAGCGGTCATGCCTTCGCGCTTCCCGAACCTGCTGGTCAACGGCTCCTCGGGCATCGCGGTAGGCATGGCGACGAACATACCGCCGCACAACCTGGGCGAAGTGATCGACGGCGTGGTGTGCATGTTGGACGACCCGGAATGCACCGTGGACGACCTGATGCAGCACATCAAAGGCCCGGATTTCCCCACGGGCGGCGTGATACTGGGCCGCAGGGGCATATACGACGCCTATCACACGGGGCGCGGCAGGATCGTCGTGCGCGCCAAGAGCGAGATCGAGGATATGGGCGGCGGCCGTCAGCGCATCGTCGTGACCGAGATCCCCTACATGGTCAACAAGGCCAAGCTGATCGAGAAGATCGCGGAGATGGTGCACGAGAAGAGCGTGGAAGGCATCTCCGACATACGCGACGAGTCCGACCGCCAGGGCATGCGCATCGTGATCGAGCTGAAACGCGACGTCAACGCGAACGTGGTGCTCAACACCCTGTACAAGCACACGCAGCTGCAGGACACGTTCGGCGCCATCATGCTGGCGCTGGTGGACGGCGAACCGAAGATCCTCTCGCTCAAGCAGATGATACACCACTACATCGAGCATCAGGAGGATGTCATACGCCGCCGCACGAAGTACGATCTGGACAAGGCGGAGGCGCGCAGCCACATACTCGAGGGCCTGCTGATCGCGCTCGACAACATCGACGAGGTCATCGCGCTGATACGCGCAAGCCGCACGCCGCAGGACGCCAGGGACGGCCTGATGGAGCGTTTCGGCCTGAGCGAACGCCAGGCGCAGGCGATACTAGACATGCGCCTGCAGCGCCTGACCGGTCTGGAGCGCGACAAGCTGGAGGCGGAATACGCCGAGCTGCAGAAGCTGATCGCCTATTACCGCGAGGTGCTTGCGAACGAGAGCATGGTGTTCGGCATCATAAAGGACGAGATACTGGAGATCAAGCGCAAGTACGCCGACGAACGCCGCACGGAGATCTCCAACATCGACGGCGACATCGACATGCTGGACCTGATCGACGAGGAAGACATGGTCGTCACGATGACGCATCTGGGCTACGTCAAGCGCCTGCCGCGCAGCACCTACAGAGCGCAGCGGCGCGGCGGCAAGGGCGTGATCGGTGCGACGGCGCGCGAGGGCGACTTCGTCGAGCAGATGACGATACTCTCGACGCACGATCCGCTGATGTTCTTCACGACGCGCGGCCGCGTATACCAGCTCAACTGCTACGAGATACCCGAGGCGGGGCGCAACGCGCGCGGCACCGCCATCGTGAACCTGCTGCAGCTGGACCCCGGCGAGAAGGTCACGGCGCTCCTGCCCATGCCGCACGGCGACGTGGAAGACAGGTATCTGGTCTTCGGCACGAAGCGGGGCACCGTGAAGCGCACGGCGCTTGCGGAGTTCCAGAACCTGCGCAAGGCGGGCCTGATCGCCATCGTGCTGCGCGAGGACGACGACCTGATCGGCGTGCGCATGACGGACGGCCACGGAGAGCTGATGATGGGCACGCGCAACGGACTGTCCATACGCTTCCCCGAGACGGACATGCGCGTGATGGGACGCAACGCCATGGGCGTGCGCGGCATAGACCTGGCGGACGGCGACGAGGTCGTGGACGTGGCGATGGTCGAAGAGGGCGCAAGCGTGCTCTCCATCACGGAAAACGGCTTCGGCAAGCGCAGCCCCATAGAGGATTACCGCCTGCAGAGCCGCGCCGGCAAGGGCATCAAGGCCATGAACATGACCGAGAAGCTGGGCAAGCTCACGGCGCAGCTGCTGGTGCATGAAGACGAAGACATACTGATGATCACGGACGACGGCACGATCATACGCACGCCTGTATCGACGATACCCGTGCACGGCCGCAACACGCAGGGCGTCAAGGTCATGCGCGTGCAGGACGGCAGCAAGATCGTGTGCATCGCGCGCGCGGAGCCCGAGGAGGAAGGGGAGGAAGAGGAAGCCCCGGCCAACGGCGAAGACGAGTGATATCAAATGACGAACGGACCCCTTCTGAACGGCTGTGTCCAGAAGGGGTCCATCTCGTCCACCTGGAACATGCGGCCGCGGTCGTAGTTGCACGCCACGGTCTCATAGGTCAGAGTCACGTCGCCGGCGGCGTAGCCGGTGTTGCGGGAGTAATCCGCAAGGCCGCTCATGCTCATCTTGGGAATGACCAGCTCGTTGGCGCTGTTGCCCTGACGCGCCAGCTCCGGCGCGCCGTCCAGCACACTGGTCAGGGAATTGTAGGCGTACAGCTCGTCAAGCGTCGCCACATACTGCTGAAACAGCTGAATGTTGTTTGCCATGGTTATGCCTCCTTATTTTTCCTTGACGCCCGCGGCCTTGCGCATCTGCGAGAGCAGGTCGCCCGCCTCGCCGGGAGCGCGCCTGAGGTTGCCCCCGCTTCGGGAAAGCCTCGCCTCCACGCCCTCCTGCACCGCCTCGCGGAACGTCTTTTCGATCAGTTCAATCGACTTGTTTACCGTGTCCGCGCTGGTATAGTCCAGCACGTCCGCCAGCTTTACAGGCACCTTCTTCTCCTGCAGCGTCTCCACCGCCTGCGCCTTCAGAAGCCGCGCTTCCAGCTCGTGTTCGCGCGCCGTGAGCGAGTCCTCGCGTTCCTTGGCCGCCTGTTCGGCCTGTTCGCGCGCGTGCTGTACGCGCTGCTCCTCGGTCATCTTGGCCAGCTTCTCCGCCTCGGAGAAACCCTCGCTGCGCGCGGCCTTGATCTTTTCGGCCTGGTCCTTTTCGGCTCTCGCCAGCCGCTGCGCCACGATCCTGTCGACGTCCGCCTGCGTGAACGTCTTCGCCTCCGCCTGTTCGGCCTTTTCCTCCGGATTCGCAGCCTCCGCCGCCTGCTCCGTGACAGTGTTGTTCATGATCTCTTCAGCCATTGTGCTTCTCCTTTCCGTTTAACGCCCGTCGGCAGACCGTTTAAGGGCCGTCGCCCGTATCAAATTCAGAATTAAGAATTCAGAATTCAGAATTGAAAGCCATCTGGCACTCTCAAACTCCTCACTCCTAACTCCTCACTCCTAAC